>JBDTIP010000263.1:0-6838 GCA_039936295.1 Gemmatimonadaceae bacterium | reverse complement strand
CCCTTACCGGCCACGACCAAGTGCGGCAGACTCTCTCGGCGAGTGCAGCGGCGCCGACGAGCGGCAAAGTCACGATGAGGATGTAGACTACGATCGCCGCCGTCACGACTCTCGCTCCAGGCGCTCGGCGATGAGGCGCTGCATCCGCTCCAGCTCTGCGGTACTGATCCGGCGGTCGGATACCAACTGTGCGAACATGCGCTCGGCGGAGCCCTCAAAGATTGCTTCTCTGATGCGTGCGAGAGCACTCTTTCCGGCACGACGTGCATCTATGGTGGGGTAGTACCGGTACGCGCGGCCTTCCGGCTCGTGCCGGATGCAACCTTTCTCTTCAAGGGTGCGAAGTGCGGATAGCACCGAGGTGTAGGCGAGCGAGTCGCTCAGCTCGTTACGGACCTCGGACACGCTGGCGGAGCCAAGTCGCCAGAGGATGCTCATGACTTCCAGCTCGCGGGGCGGAAAATACATCAAGGGTCCGGGTTGGGAATGTGTTACTGACTTTTCAGTAGTTTATAGGGTGGTCGCGCGACTGTCAACTGGTTTTTCAGTAGATCGATGGATCCGGCGTTTCCAGTGGGTTCGATCGCGCGTAGAGGGGCCAGGGGCGGCGGAGCCGCCCCTTACGGGATTGATGCGATATCGGGGTTCGATCGCGCGTGGAGGGGCCAGGGGCGGCGGAGCCGCCCCTTACGAGTTGTTACGGGTCGTTGTCGTCCTTGTCGGCTGTCTCGCCCTGTTGAAGCGACGTGCGGTACGGAGTGAGATCGGCCGGGATCGTAATGATGTGCATGCCGGCCGTTTTCAGTCTTGCATTGAGCGAGCTGAGCGCGGGGCCTTTGACGCTGGTCCACTCGGACAGTGCCGTATCGAGGGATTGTTGTATGGCGGCGACTGCGGCGGTTGCCTGTGTCGTCGGGCGCGCGTCGACGCCGTCGATGGTGCGGAGCAGCCCACTGAGCTCGCCGTTGAGGCGTGTAATGCTGAGCGACTTTATGCGCGCGCTCATCGAGTCGATTGCCGGGAGCATGTGTGCGTTGGCGCCGTTGGCCGGCGATCTTGCATCCTGAAGGCCCTTTTGAAGCGCGCGTGACTCGGTGATCGCGGTGAAATCGGCTTCGATCATCGTCGCGGTGTGAGTAGCGAGCGCGAATTGCTGCTGCAGATCCGCGGCAGGTGTGTGCACGCGGGGATCCATCTTCACCACGAGCGGTTGCGTGTAGCTCTTGCCGTTTACCGTGAGGCGAACGGTGTATGTGCCGGGAAGGACGACCGGTCCCAACGGCAGCCGCGGCGTGTCCATGTAGATCGCCGAGATCGGATACTCGTGCGTGAGCACGCTCGGATCGGGATAGTGCAGGTTCCAGATCCAGCGGTGCATTCCCGCTGACGCAGGCAGAATCCTCGGCCGGCGAATCCAGTACGCGGGAACGTTCAGGGCGTCAATTTCCTTTTCTGTCACATCGGGCCTGTCAGCGCTGGAGTAACGGCGCACCAGTTTGCCATTTGCGTCGAGCACCTCGAGTGTCACGGCGCCGTTTACTGGGCCGCCGATGTAGTAGTCGATGATGGCGCCGTCTGGTGGATTCTGGCCGACGGGTTCCTCGGGCGGCATCGGTGTATCCGTGTATGTGTCGCGATCCACGCGGAACGCGCCTGCTGGTGCGAAGAGGTGCGCGGGCTCACTGGATGTCTGCGCCGACAGTTGGCGCAATGGCGTTATGTCGTCGAGAATCCAGAATGAGCGACCGTGCGTCGCCACTACGAGGTCGCTGTCCTTGACGACAAGGTCACGGACGGAAGATGCGGGAAGGTTCTGGCGCAGCGGCTCCCAGTGATCACCGTCATCGAAAGAGGCATACACTGTGTTTTCAGTGCCGGCGAACAACAGTCCCTTGCGAACGGGATCTTCGCGCACGACGTTGACGGGCGAGTTGTCTGGGAGTCCGTCATCGATTTCCTTCCATGACTTTCCGCCATCGTGCGTGCGGTAGATGTGTGGCTTGAGATCGTCGAGCCGAAACCTGTTGACGGCTGCGTACACGGTGTTCTCATCGAAATGCGAAGCATCGAGCTGCGCGATCTTGCTCCAGGGTGTGATCGTTGACGGCGTGATGTTGTTCCACGTCTTTCCGCCATCGCGAGTGAGCTGAATGAGTCCATCGTCCGTGCCGATCCAGACCACGTTCGCGTCGTGGTACGATGGTGCGATGCTATAGATCACACCGCGGTGCAGGCCGTGAGCTGGATCGTCGCTGACGAACTCGCCGAGTGTGGCAGGCGCGGGGGGACTGTCACGTGTGAGATCAGGACTGATGATGTCCCAGCTGTGGCCACCGTCGCGCGTTTTGAAGAGAACGTTGCTGCCGAGGAATAGAGAGTGCGGATCGGCGTACGAGAAGATTAGCGGTGCCGTGCGATCGAATCGATACTTACCGCCGCGCACTGCTTCGGGAGCTACGCTCTGGTTCTGGCCGGTAACCCAGTCGAAGCGTGTAACCTTTCCGCCGAAGACGTTGTTGGAGTCGAGCGGATCGGGAGCGGCGTAGCCGTATTCTTCCGTGCCAACAGGATGGAATTCGCGAAACGTTATTGCGCCGTCGTTGCCGCGACTTGCGACAGCCGCTGATCCACTTTCCTGCTGGCCACCGTATACCCAGTATGGATAGCGATTGTCGGTTGTCACGTGGTATAGCTGAGCGGTTGGCTGATTGTACCATGAGCTCCAGGTCTTTCCGCCGTTCACGCTTATGGTTGCACCCTGGTCCACCGCGAGCAGGAGAATTTCCGGGTGCAGGGGGTTTATCCAGATCGCGTGGTAGTCATCGCCGCCGGGCGCGCCCTTGATTGCCGTAAACGTTTTACCGCCGTCCATCGAGCGATATGTGGACGTGTTGCAGACGTAGATCTCGTCGGCGTTTCGCGGATCGGCTCGCACCCACGCAAAGTCGTTTCCGCGGCCCGAGATGCGCTCTTCATCGTTGACGCGCGTCCAGCTGTTGCCTGCGTCGTCCGACCTGAATAGTCCGCCGGCTCCACGCTTCGCATCTACGAGCGCGTACATGCGATTGGGGTTATCGGGCGCGACGGTGAAGCCGATACGACCGAGTCCTTGCGGGCGTGTAGGAAGTCCCTGCGTGAGCTGGTGCCAGGTTGTCCCGCCGTCGGTGGACTTGAAGAGTCCACTGCCGTCGCCGTCGTACGGATTTGCGGCAGTCCATGGCGGACGGCGCGATGCCCACAGTGCAGCATAGACGGTTTGTGCGTTGGTGGGATCGAATGCGAGATCAACGCCACCAGTGTTCTCGTCCTTGTACAGCACCTTGGCCCACGTCTCGCCACCATCGGTGGAGCGAAAAATTCCGCGTTCGGCGTTGGGGCCGTACGGATGGCCGAGTACAGCGACGAGGAGCCGATTGGGATTGCGCGGGTCGACGATGATCTGCGCGATCTGCTGTCCGTCGCGAAGACCGAGATGTCGCCAGGTCTTTCCGGCGTCGCTGGACTTGTAGATACCGTCGCCTGTGGAGAGATCGGGGCGGCGCAGCCCTTCGCCGCTGCCAACGTAGATGACGTTCGGATCTGATGGTGCGATCGCTATGGTACCAATCGAGCCAGTTGATTCAGCATCGAAGATCGGATCCCAGGTTCGGCCCGCGTCTGTCGTCTTCCAGACTCCGCCATCGGTAGCACCGACGTAGAAGACATTCGGTTGGTCCGGGATTCCAGCTGCACCGACTGTCCGTCCGCCGCGGAACGGGCCGATTAAGCGGTACTGGAGAGTGGAGTACATCGACGGATCGATGCTCTGGGCGCAAGCTGTAGCGATCGGCGTTGATGCGAGGGCGAACAGCGCGGGAAAAACGGAACGGAGGCGCACGGCTTTATCGGAGTTTGAGGTGCAACGACATATCGATTCTTACATCCAGCGTCGCACTCGCGACATGTAGGTCGTGTAGGGTTCGCCGAATTTCATCGCAAGATACCGCTCTTCGTGCAGTATGGCGGTGTACGTGAGTAGAACCATCAGAATGGGAGTCATCATCAACGGCCACAGTGCATTCGCAAGCAGCGCGATTCCCGCGGTAACTACGGCCATGGCGAGGTAGATAGGATTTCGCGTGAAGCGATACGGGCCTGACAGGGCGAGGGCCGTTGTTGGTTTCATCGGGACGACGCTGGTACCGACGGATCTGAACGTGCCAACTGCCGAGGCAAAGAGTACAAGGCCGGCGATCGTAATAAGCACTCCAGCCGTTCTCGCGACGACGGCGTGAGCGGGGGTGAGTATTCGAGCTGGCCAGTAGAACTCGATGATGAACCCAAGTATGAGCAAGCCGAAGAATATGAGGGGCGGCGGGAACTTTACGCCCGAATTGTCGCGGGCTCCTGCGGTGCCTGTGTCGTTGGAGCGCATGGTCGCGGTTGGGAAATGGGTTTTGGCTCGCCAGCGCGTCAGAGCCTGCGGTACGATTGACGCGGCTTCGGTACTACCGACACAGGATCAGGGCGTGTCGTACTGTGCAACGGTGAATGCGATCAGTATTGGTACGTGGACTGCGTAAACGATTATCGAGAGCGTGAGAACGACAAGCGGACCGCCGCTCATGCCGTCGCGCAGGAAGGCGTACTCGATCAATCCCGCTGTGACGAAGTAACCGAGGAGGGCCCACTTGCCGACCGTGAAGAAGCGGTGCCACGCGAAGTCCTGCACGCGACTGAGCGCGATGAGATTGCCTATCAAGAGTAGCGCGGACGCCGAGAGGAGTACGACCGCAGGTGTAAGTGGCACCTGTTGCGGGAGGTGTGACGCGAGGTAGATACCACCGGCGACAATGAGCGCGAGAGACGTCATCGCGACCTGCGTGACAGGTGGGAGAGTGCGCTCGGTCATCCTACCCTGATCTTCGTCATGATCACAAGGATGGCGATCTGCATGGTTCCAGTGAAGCCAGCCGCGAAGATGAAGCGCTTCATGAGCTTCTGAATAATCGCTGGGTTGGGATTGGGTTTCTTGAGCTCGGTGAGCACCGCGATGTTGGCTGGCGAGAGAAGTCCCAGCGCGATGACCGCCATGAAACCAACGACTATATAACTGGCGACTATCCAGTCATGATTGTAATACGAGCTGTCGACGGTTCCCATGAGCGAGCCGAGCTGCCATCCAGCGGCGAGCGTAACCGTGACGACCGTCGGCATGATGAGGACCATTTTGGGCATGAGGCGCGTGGCGACTTCAATTCGTGCTGGAACGGGAAGGCGGCCCATGATTGGGCCGATGACGAATCCCATGAAGAGATCCACAATCGTCCACGCAGCGCCGAAGGCGACGTGCAGGAAGACGAGGGGCCAGAGTTTGTTGGCTGCGATTGCGACTACGAGCCCGGTCAGGATAATCGCGACGATCGGGAGACCCTTGAGCGGGACTATCTGAAAATCCGGACGCCCGGGTCGTCCGTGTGGTCCATCGGGAGCGGGGTACGCCATTCCGTGCTGGAGCGGCGCGGCGATGTTGGTCATTTCGCCGATCATAGGGGCGATACGCTGGTGCGTCAAGAGTGACCGCGGGCCGCATCCGGTTCAGTACTCGCTGGGCGCCACTGGCCGGGTAGTGGCCATTCAAGAGATCGTTCGTGTCGAGCATCGCGGCGCCCTTGCTTGCGGCGTGGGGTGCCGCGGGGGATTTTCCCGTATGCCCAGCCTCATCAAGAACGACAAGAGAGTGGTCGAGGAGGTCCGATATGTCGCCTTTCTTCGCGGGATGAACATTGGAACCCGTCGACTGGAGATGGGCCGGCTTAGAGAACTGTTCGAGGAGCTCGGCTACAGCGCTGTCGCTGCCGACTTTTACGATGCGGAACATGTCGAGCATACGGAAACTGGTGGCGAAGCATTCAACGACAGAGAGTCATTAGAAGATGTCGGTAGGCGAACATGTATTCACCACGACGACCGTTGTACCGCGCGACAGGCCTGGCGGGTCTTCGACACGTTTAAGAAACCAAGCCCTTCCCACACGCAAGTCCATTCGCCAGCTTATTGCTTATGTCCTTCGGCCACTATGCGCTCGCACTCGGCGCCAAGCGTGCCACCCCGCGCACGTCGCTCGGCGTGCTTTTCGCCGCCGCACCGCTACCGGCGTGGCGTGGTTCGATTTTGGCAACGTTGTGGTCGTCGCTCATGATTGCAGGCGTGCCCGCAGTTGCAAACGCGCAGAGTGCGCTCTCGCGACAGTTCCAGGCTTTATTGACAAGCGAGTACACGGCCACTGTACACGGTGACACCGCAACACTCGGCCGTCGGTTGGCTGATGATCTCGTCTGGATAAACGGACAGAATGGCGGCGTAGTGACAAAGAGTCAGTTGCTAGCCGCAGTGGCTCCCGCGGCTTATTCAGGAGGGCAGACGTTTATCGCGGACAGCGTGCATGCAACGCGTTTCGGGGATGTCGCCACTGTAGAATATCTTCGGCATGATACGTGGCCGATGGGCCGGGGTGTGATCACAGATTCGTGGAGAGCGCTCGATGTGTTCGCTTATCGTGCGGGGCGATGGCAAGTAGTGCGACATACACAAGTGTGGCTGGTGTCGCCGGTGACGCCGATCACGCTCGACTCCGTCGCGCTGAGCGCGTTCGTCGGGCGCTATCAGATCAGACCTGGCTACGTGGACAACGTTCACTTCGAAGGGGGTGTGCTTGTTGCGACAGCTTCGGGGCAATCGGTCGGCGCACATCTCGTGCCGGTGTCTTCGAGCGCATTCAGTCCCGATGGAACTGGAGCTATAATCGTGTTCGAGCGCGACTCGACCGGGCGGGTGCTGGGATACGCGCAGGGTTATC
>JBDTIP010000262.1:0-9553 GCA_039936295.1 Gemmatimonadaceae bacterium | reverse complement strand
GCTTGCTCGAATACGACGACGTGATGAACCAGCAGCGCGAAGTCGTGTACTCGCTGCGCTCGTTCGCACTGGAAGGTGGCGAGGAGCTGCGTGGTGAAGCCGAGCGCATGATCGAACAGGCGATAGGCAAGCGCGTCGAGACTGCGCTAGCCGACACCGCAGAAGACAGCACGTTCGACATCGAGCTGCTGCGTCAGGAGCTGATGCAGAACTACATGCTCGTCGTGCCGGAATACGAGAAGGCAGGGGAGTGGCCTACCACGATTCCGACGGCACGTCAGGCTGCGGTTGACGCTGCGCTCGCGGCATTTACGTCAAAGATGAAAGGCCTCAACGAGTTCGCCGGACGTCTGTTGTCGCTCGTGATGCTCAACGTGCTGGACGAGAAGTGGAAGGACCATCTCTACGACCTCGACCAGCTCCGCAACGCTATTCACTATCGTTCGTGGGGACAGCAGGATCCGCTCGTCGAGTACAAGCAGGAAGCGTACACGATGTTCGTGGATCTCATGCAGGACGTGCACCACACGTTCACCGAACGCTTCGCGCGCGCACAGATCGTTTTCGAACCCAACAATGCAGAAGCGCCAGCTGGTGGCGCAGATCCGCGCGGTCCATTTGCGGCGCCGCAGCAGCCTGCGCGGCCGACGCGCCGGTACAACGCTCTGGGGATTCTCGAGGACGTCGACGAGGCGCCTCTGCATGCGACTGGCGTGGCTGAGGACATGGATGTCGGGCCTGCCGAATCGCCCACGCAAGACATCGCAACGACTCGTCCGGATCCCGCAGTAGTCGGTCTCGGCCGCCAGAAGTCGCTTACGCCACAGGCGCCCGCCGGAGTACCGGGCGTTTCCAACGGCACGCCGGCGGGATCGGATTGGACCAATGTGAAGCGCAACGACCCGTGCCCATGCGGGTCGGGAAAGAAATTCAAGAAATGCCACGGCGCCGTGCTGGCGTAACGTGCGATCGATGGCGGATATCGCGACGTACGCGTAGTAGTAGTAGTAGTAGTAGTAGTAGTAGTAGTAGGGGACGGCTCCGCCGTCCCTGGCTCCTTAACGTGATATCGAACGCAGATAACTACGGATTCGCGGCGCGTCATACGTTGCGATAACCGGCGTACGCGACGAATTGATGCCGCCCGCTGGCTCCCGCGTGCACCGGACGACCGGTCCGAGGGTTATCCATGGCGGACACCTTCAAGGAGCGAGAATGTCCGCCGTTGCGATTCGCGAGCTTCCAGTCACGGAGCGTCCGCGCGAGCGGCTCAGGCAGCACGGAGCTCAGGCGCTCAGTGCGGTCGAGCTCGTTGCGATTTTATTTGGATCTGGTGGCGACGGCAGATCCGCAATCGATCTTGCGCACGACGTTCTGGCCGCGTCGCAGGGCTCGTTGCGCAAACTTTCCTCCCGCCCGGTTGCATCGCTCACTACGGTCGCCGGTGTCGGCCCCGCGCGCGCCGTGACGGTGCACGCCGCGCTCGAACTTGGCAGACGCATGATGGCGGAACAGCGCGAGCAGGGAAGGCCGATGCGCGAGGCTCGGGACGTGTACGATGCGTACTCAATGCGGATGCAGGACCTCCCGGTGGAGGAGTTCCACATCGCAACGCTCGACGCGCAACACCGGCTGGAGAACGATATTCTCGTGACTCGTGGGATACTTAACTCTTCGCTCGTGCATGCCCGCGAAGTGTTTCGGCAGGCAATCGCCGAAAATGCGTACGCTGTCATCCTGGTCCATAATCATCCATCCGGCGATCCGACGCCGTCGCCGGAGGACCGCCTCGTCACGTCCCAGCTGGTGTCGGCAGGCAAGCTGCTCGGCATCGACGTGCTGGATCACATCATCATCGGCCGCGGTCGGTTCACGAGCTTCGCGGAGAGCGGTATTCTGGTGTAAGGACCGCGTAACATCTCTGCCGAGTCATCCCGGCATGTCGCCAGTGTCTCGCCAGTGCCGCTATGGGATGGATGGACTGGTCACTGGCTCGAGGCCTCCAAATCGCTTGACTGGAACCACCGGCCGCCAATACCAGTTGTTCGCTCCACGCCGCCTCCGAAATCGGGCTTTTCAGCCTTGAACCGGGCCCAAAGCAACTGTCGCAGACCCTCAGTACAGTGGCGGCAGTTTTCCCACGCGCTGCGAGGCACCATATTGAGACATGGCCGTCAGCGTCGCAGGCGCCGTTCCCGCCCCCGAAATCGAGCCGATTCCGGGGTGGGACTTTTCGACCGATCCGCTTCCAGAGCGAATCGACGTCGAGCAGGTTCTGCGCGCATACAAGTTCAGCGAGGAAGCCCACCGCGGACAGAAGCGGCGTTCGGGCGAGGACTATGTTTTGCACTGTGTCGCGGTCGCCAAGATCCTTGCCGGTCTCAACCTGGACACCACGACCGTGGTCGCGGGCCTCGTTCACGATGTCATTGAGGACACGCGCTTTACTCTCGCCGACATCGAGCTCGAGTTCGGCAAGGAGGTCGCCTCGATCGTCGACGGCCTCACAAAGATTGAGCATCTTCCCGCGCACGCCCCGCGCGATGCACAGGTCGAGAATTACCGGAAGCTCCTGCTGTCAATCGCGAAGGATGCGCGTGTCATCATCATCAAGCTCGCCGATCGTCTGCACAACATGCGCACGCTGGAGTCGCTTCCCGATGAGAAGCGACGTCGTATCGCGCTCGAGACTCGCGATCTGTATGCACCGCTGGCTCACCGGTTCGGCATGGCGCGCGTACGATGGGAGCTCGAGGACCTCGCGTTCAAACACCTCGAAACCGACGCCTACCGAAGTCTCGCGCGCCTCGTAGCGCAAAAGCGCGCAGAGCGCGACGATCTGGTGGAGCGGATGCGTGCGCCGCTGACGGCAGACATGGCGCGCGCCGGCATTACGGATGTCGACATCACCGGCCGACCGAAGCATCTGTGGTCGATCTACACGAAGATGATGAATCGTGACAAGCCGTATGAGGAGATCTACGACCT
The DNA here is from genome assembly GCA_039936295.1 of Gemmatimonadaceae bacterium. Lineage (GTDB taxonomy): Bacteria > Gemmatimonadota > Gemmatimonadetes > Gemmatimonadales > Gemmatimonadaceae > Fen-1247. The sequence goes on along the minus strand of JBDTIP010000262.1, from coordinate 6,565 downwards.
GCTTGCTATTCGCGTCCTCGTGAACAGTGTTCCGGATTGCTACCACGCACTAGGTGTGATCCACGACGGTTGGACGCCGGTGCAGGAACGTATCAAGGATTACATCGCTCAGCCCAAGTCGAACGGCTACCAGTCGCTGCACACAACGGTGTTTGGACCCGGACGTCAGTTGTTCGAGATCCAGATCCGTACACGCGAAATGCATCGCACGGCGGAATATGGCATCGCGGCGCACTGGCGCTTCAAGGAAAACGCACGCAACGCGGACGAGCTCGACCGGCACCTGCAATGGTTCCGGCAGGTTCTGGAGTTGCAGCTCGACGCAAAGACGCCGGACGAGTTCCTCGAGTTCCTGAAACTGGACCTGTATCAGGACGAGATATTTGTCTTCACACCCACCGGGGACGTGATCCAGCTACCCAAGGGTGCTACGCCGATCGATTTCGCATTTGCCGTGCACACGGAGGTCGGACTGCACTGCAACGGAGCTCGTGTGAACGGCCGCATGGCGCCACTGTCCCGCGAGCTCAAGAACTCCGACACTGTCGAGATCATCGCGTCCCCGTCTGCGAGGCCCAACCGAGACTGGTTGGCGCACGTGCGCACTGGGCGCGCGCGGCATCGCATCAAGCAGCGCCTGCGCGTCGAAGAGCAGAAGGCATCCATCAAGCTCGGCCGCGAGATGATCGACAAGGAGGCCAAACGTCGCCGCGTTGCGCGGCCAACTGATGACGACCTCGAGACAGCCGCGAAAGGGCTCAAGCTTACCGATCGCGGTCATCTCGTTAGCGCAGTCGGCCAGGGCGAGTTGAGTGGCCGCGATGTCATTCGCAACCTTCACCCGGAAATCGATATCGGGCTCGAGCCGCCGCGCCCCAACAGGCTCGAGCGCCTCGTCGACCGTGTGCGTGGCACGGGTCGCGGCATTCGCATTCAGGGCGCGGACGGACTGCTTGTCCGGTACGCGCAGTGTTGTCAGCCCGTGCCGGGCGATCCGGTTTCCGGATACGTTACGCGCGGCCGCGGAGTGAGCATTCACCGCGCGGATTGTCCCAATCTCATGTTGCTTGACGACGAGCCCGAGCGAAGGCTTGAGATCGACTGGCAGGAAGTTCAGGGTGAGCGCTTCCTGGTTCGCCTCGCCGTTGAGGCCAGTGATCGGCGCGGGCTCTACGCCGACATCGCAACTGCGGTGAGCGAGACCAAGACCGACATCCGAAGCTTTGAACTCAAGAGCGAGGATGCGCGCGTGTTTGGCGTCATCGAGGTTCAGGTTGAAAACCTGCCCCACCTTCGCCGAACGCTACGGGCGGTCCGCCGCGTAAAGGGCGTCACAGACGTGTCACGTCGCGAGCAGACTGCCGAGTAGCCACGATCGCGATTGCGCACCGCAAGTTCGCCGGCCACCATCCAATTTTGCTTCAGGGACTGACCCATATTGCGCTCATAAAACTGCGCTCTGGCTCCGGCGGCCGTCGGGCGCGGCTGACAGTTTCTGGCTCGGTTTCGGACGCTCGTTCAAGCGATATCTTCGGTTAAATTTCGGTACTCATGGCAATGTTCGACTTGGTGGCACCGTTCGAGCCGGCTGGCGACCAGCCGAGGGCGATCGCGGAGTTGACGCGCGGTCTGGAGCGCGGTGACCGCTTCCAGACGCTGCTTGGCGTGACGGGATCCGGGAAGACGATGTCGGTTGCCAACGTGATAAAGGCGTACGGCAAGCCGACACTGGTGCTGTCCCATAACAAGACTCTCGCCGCGCAGCTGTACGGGGAGCTGAAGTCATTCTTCCCGCATAACGCGGTGGAATACTTCATTTCGTACTACGATTATTACCAACCCGAGGCGTATGTGCCCACAACGGACACATATATCGAGAAGGACGCGTCGATCAACGAGGATATCGACCGATTGCGCCTGCGTGCGACTTCGAGCCTTATGGAGCGCGACGACGTGATAATTGTGGCGACGGTATCAGCCATATACGGCCTTGGAGATCCCGTACAATACCGCGAGCAGATGGTTACGCTTCTGCAGGGCCAGAAGATTGCGCGCGACGACATCCTCCGTTCGCTCGTGAAGATCCAGTACGGGCGCAACGACGTTGCGTTCGAGCGCGGCACATTCCGCGTACGTGGCGACACGGTCGAAATTCTTCCGGCGTACGAGGAACAGGGCGTGAGGATCGAGCTGTGGGGCGACGAGATCGAGCGCATCAGCAAGATCGATCCGCTCACAGGCAATGTCATCGCGTCGCTCGAGCGCGCGGCTATCTACCCCGCGAAGCACTTCGTCACGAGCAGAGCCACGATTGAACGCGCTGTGCGACGAATTCAGGCTGAGCTGGCAGAGCGCCTGCAGGAACTGCGAAACACCAACAAGCTGCTGGAAGCTCAACGGCTCGAGTCGCGCACAAACTTCGACATCGAGATGATGCTCGAGATCGGTACGTGCGCTGGCATCGAGAACTATTCCCGCCATCTTTCCGGTCGAGAGGTAGGTGAACGGCCTGCGTGCCTGTTCGACTATTTCCCGGATGACTTTCTCGTCGTTGTGGACGAATCGCACGTCACCCTTCCGCAGATCGGCGGCATGTTCAACGGCGATCGTGCGCGCAAGCTTACTCTCGTCGATTACGGGTTCAGACTGCCCAGTGCGCTGGACAACCGCCCGCTCACGTTCGACGAGTTCCTGTCGCTGACGCCGCGTTCGATCAATGTATCCGCGACGCCGGGCGACATAGAGCTGCGGCTATCCGAAGGTGTGGTGGTGGAACAGATCATTCGCCCGACGGGACTGATAGATCCGGAGATCGAGGTGCGACCGGTTCGCGGCCAGGTGGACGATCTTCTCAAGGAGATCCGGCTGAGCGAGCGGAAGAACGAGCGTGTGCTTGTCACCACGCTCACCAAGCGCATGTCGGAGGATCTCACCGACTATTTGCAACAGATGGGCGTTCGCGTGCGCTACATGCATTCCGACATCGACGCGATAGAACGCGTGGAGATCGTGCGCGGCCTCAGACTTGGCGACTTCGATGTGCTAGTCGGCATCAACTTGTTGCGCGAGGGCCTCGACATGCCCGAGGTTTCACTGGTCGCGATTCTCGACGCAGATCAGGAGGGTTTTTTGCGCAGCGATCGCTCGCTTATCCAGACGACGGGGCGTGCGGCACGGCACGTCAACGGCCGCGCAATATTCTACGCGGACCGTATTACTGGCTCGATGAAGCGCTGCATGGATGAGACCGCGCGCCGCCGAACGACCCAGGTCGCCTACAACGTTGAGCACGGCATAACGCCGCGCAGTGTCATCAAGAGCACAGATCAGGTGCGCTTCATAACACGTGTGGCGGACGCGAGATCCGAACGACAGGATCGTCAGGCGGAGCAGGGGCGCAGGGTTGCGGAGTCGTCGCCGGAATACTCCAAGATCGCCGACATCGACGCACTGATAAAGACGCTCGAGGACGACATGAAGGTCGCCGCCAAAGACCTCGACTTCGAGACTGCCGCGCGGATTCGCGATCAGCTCTTCGAGTTGCGCGCGCAGCGTGACAACAAGTCCAAGCGCACATCGCCGTCGTTGGCGGCGCTCCGGAGCGAGTGATGGACGCCTACCATCATACGGTTCCGTCGCGCGCGTCACGCGGGCATCTCGTAATGAGCGAGGCAGAGCTTATCGAGTGGGGCGAGCGGCTGGGCGCTGACTCACGTGCGCCGCTCGTGATAGCGTTGACCGGCGAGCTCGGCGCGGGGAAGACCACTCTGGCGCAGGCGATATGTCGTGGCTACGGAGTGACCGGCCCCGTCACGAGCCCGACGTACGCGATCGTCCACGAATATACGTCGCCCCACTCTCCGGTATTTCACATCGACCTGTACCGGCTGACGCGTGTCGAGGAGCTGGAGCAGATTGGATGGGCAGATATTGTTTCGTCGCATGCCCTCGTGATCGTCGAGTGGCCGGAGCGAGCTGGAGAGTTCCTCCCGCCTGACCATTTGCCGATCGCGCTGGACTACGCGCCGGATCGGCCTGACCGCAGGCTTCTACTGGCTGGATGATGAGCACCAACGTTCTCGTACTCGAGACTTCAACCGAATCCGGCTCGATCGCGATTGTGCGTGACGACGTTCTGGTCGCGGAGCTGTTGTTCGCCTCGCGCGACAGTGCGACGGGTGCGCGCACCGAAGCGCTCGGACCCGCTGTCACGCGCTGTCTCGATCTTGCATCAATCTCGGCGCGCGACCTGACCGCTGTTGTGTGCGGCGCCGGCCCTGGCGGTTTCACGAGCCTCAGATCGGCGGCTGCGCTCGCGAAAGGAATCTGCACAGCTTGGGCGACGCCGTTGTATGCGGTGTCGTCACTCGAATTGCTTGCATGGAGTGCTGGACTGGCGGAAGGGAGTTTTATTGTCGCGCTGCCAGCAGGACGCAATGAGTCGTTTGCGCTGGATGTGACGTGCGAGCCTGACCATATCGCTGTGACGAGCGTGCCATACCTGATCAGAGACGACGAGCTTCGTACGCGCGCTCTGCACGCCCGTTCCGTACTGGTTGGTCCCCGATTGGATATCGATGCGATCCCGCGCGCTGCATCGACAGTATCGCATCTGAACGAAATTCGGGATCGCGGTTCGGCGGACCTCGATGCATGGGAGCCGTCGTACGGACGGCTGGCCGAAGCTCAGGTCAAATGGGAGACGGCGCACGGGCGACCGCTTTCGGCATGAGCTTGACCGTTCGGGACGCGCACCGCAGGGATCTCGTCGCGATCGGCACCATTGAGCGTGCGTCATTCAGCGATCCATGGTCTCGCGGCATGTTCGAGGGACACATCGTGTCGGATCGCGGAAGTGCTTTTCTGGTAGTGGAAGACGCCGGCGTCATGGTTGGTTACGCCATAATGCAGACTGTGCGAGACGAAGCCGAGCTGTTGAACATCGCAGTTGATCCGGTGCGGAGGAAATGCGGGATTGGTGCCTTCTTACTGGAGGCTGCCATCGAACGGTGCGAGTCAGCCGGCGCTCTGGAGATGTGGCTGGAGGTGCGTGAGTCCAATGCCGGAGCGCGCTCGCTGTACGACGGGCGCGGATTCGTCGCCGTGGGACTTCGCAAGCGCTATTATCATGCGCCGCGCGAAGACGCGATAGTGTTGCGGGCAGCCATTGGACCGGCCGCGCGCACTGAAACGGTAACACGGGCCGTCGGCGGATTGACCGCCGGACCGGCTGATTGCATACTTTCATCGGCGAGCCACCATCCTCGCCAGGAGACAAAATGAGCCGAAGCCTTAATAAAGCGACGTTGATTGGAAATGTTGGACAGGACCCGGAAATCCGCTCGACCACCAACGGCGGACGCGTCGCGACGTTCTCGCTCGCAACGTCGCGCACATGGAATGGCCCGAGCGGCGACCGTCAGGAAAAGACCGAATGGCACCGCTGCGTTGTCTGGAACGCGGGTCGCGGCCAGGGCGCAGAGAAGGGTACGGGCCTCGCCGATGTTGTCGAGAAATACGTCAAGAAAGGCGACAAGCTGTACGTCGAAGGACCGATCGAGTATCGCCAGTGGCAGGACAAGGAGAACCAGACTCGCTACACCACCGAGATACGCGTTCGCGAGCTCGTTATGCTCAGCTCACGTGGCGGCGGTGGAGATTTTGACGGTGAGGCTTCTCCCGCGCGCACATCGCGGCCGGCCGCCGCACGTAGCGGCGCGGCGCAATCGGGTGGCGAGTTCGAGGATTTCCCGGCAGCGTTGCAGGATGAGGACGACGATCTGCCGTTCTAGCCGTTGGTCGCGGTTGGCGGTTGATGTTTTATGGGGAGACTTCGACTACAACGTCGTCGAAGTCTCCCCATAAAAGAGAAACGTGGCGTCTACTGCTTCATGAATTGAGTATTGAAATAATGCACCGTTGCGGAATCCGCTTGTGCCCACGAGTGGTACCGGAGGAATCCATGAATTTCGTCCGGGATTACCATCTCGTCGAACGCCACCCCCGCTGTATTTAGCCTGCGCGCCAGGTCCACCGTCTGATGAAAGCGGACGTTGCGGTCGTCGTCTCCCTGAATCAGCAGCACTGGACTTTTCCACGTCGCGATTGATGCGACGGGCGATGATGCCCACGCAACGTCCAGAGCGTGCTTGATGTCTCCCTTCTCGTAGCTGAGCTGCGCGTTGGTAAGCCGAGCACCTTCGTCTGAGAGCCAATCATGCACGCCGTGCATGTCGACGCCAGCCTTGAAGATGTCGGAGTTGCGCGCGAGTGCGAGCGCGGTGAGGTATCCGCCGTACGATCCGCCCCAAATACCGATCCGGCGCGGATCGACGTTCGAAAGAGCACGCAGATATTCACCACCTGCTTTCACGTCCTGGTACTCTGACGCGCCGGTTGCACCCGCGTGCGCTGGGTGATGAAAGTTGTGGCCGTACCCGATACCAAGGCGGTAGTTCACCGACAGCACCACGTACCCATGATTTGCGAGATACTGATTCACCGCGTACGAGTTGGAGTAGTAGTCCATCGGATGCCAGCCGAGCAGCATCTGTCGCGGCGGCCC
>JBDTIP010000261.1:0-7503 GCA_039936295.1 Gemmatimonadaceae bacterium | reverse complement strand
CCCACTATTGGCTACCTCCTCACATCCATTGCTGTCATCGGAAGTGATCATCCGTGGCGCTGGATCGGCGGAATAGTCATTGGCTACGGCATACTCCTATCCGTATTCAGCTCGTTCGGCATGCAGGATCTTGCGATCGCGCTGAAGACAATCTCCGATGGCAGCCTCGGAATCAAAGCCGCTCTCTTCGGAACGGTCACAGAGGCAGCGCGCGGTATGGTGATCGGCGCTGCCGGCAGCGCGCATCCGAGGATGACCGCCGAGATGGCCGATTCACTGAAACTGAGCACGTGGATCTTCGCGATGCCGCTCTGGATCATCGGCTCCGCGATCGCCGTCACAATCGCATCGTACCGGCATCGCGAATAACGCGACGCCCGTGAGATCAGGCGACGAGATCGAGGAACAGCGCTTCGAGCTCTGTGTTCAGGTCGGTGCACACACCTTCGTGCACCGGCCCACTCTGGATCACATCCGAGCGCGGAGCGGTGAGCCAGTGAAAGCGCTCGGACGGTGACCCGAACGAGAGTGAGCCGCCCGAATCATCCGCATTGCACACGGCGCGATATGTCTTGAGATAGCGGAGCAGTAGTTCGACATCCACTTGCGGCGCACGTGCAGCAAGCGCCGCGTGTTCCGTAAGCACGCGAAGACCGATGAAGCGTTCGGTCGGCGCGTGCAGGATGACTCCCACTGGCACCGCCGAGCCGATGTGGACATGCGGAACCACGCGCAGCACCGCGAAATTGTACGGGATCGTGCGTCCGGGCGTGGTCATATAGCGATCATATCGCGATCATCTCCGCGCCGTTCGCTGCGTCGGTACATGCGCGAGGCGCTCCGCACGCGCAGCTGCCGCGCTCGTTGCGAACGCACGCGGACCCGCAAGGCGCGTGGTGAGATACGTCACGTAACGCGCGCGTGCAGCTGCCGGGGTGTCGCCGTCGGCCTGGTAAGCCGGATCCGACAGCAGTGAATCGGGAATGTTCTCGGCGATGCCCGCTATCACATCCGCTGTCAGCAGCGACGCCAGCTCCTCGTCCATACTCGTCGCTTCGTCGGCGATCGTGAGCAGCACGTGGTCACGGATGAGCGGAAACGGAGATCTACTGCGCGCCTCGTCCACTGAACTCCAGTCGTGATGGGCATAGAGCGCGGCACCGTGATCTATGAGCCATGGCGCTCTCTCCCATATCATCAGATTGGTGTTGCGCGCGGTACGATCCGGATTGGTAAGCAGCGCGTCAAACCAAACAATGCGAGTGGCTTCGGGCACCGATATCAGATTGCCAGCGGCTGTTGCGTCGAAATTGAACGCGCCATCGAGATAGCGCAGCCCGACGTTGACGCCGTGACTCTTGCGGAGCACCTCGCCAATCTCCGGATCAGGCTCACTCCGGCCGAAGCTATCGGAGACATGCACGAGCGCGAGTTCGGGCATTGGGAGGCTGAGCACCTGGGCGATCATCCCCGCTATCAGTTCGGCAACAAGAGCCTTGGCACCCTGCCCCGCGCCACGAAACTTGACGACGTAGAGGCCGTCGTCAGTATCCACCACCGCTGGCAGCGAGCCACCCTCCCGGAGCGGCTGCACATACCGGCGCGCGGCTAGAGTACGAAGCGGTGAAGCGGGCGTCATGGAGGGAGAATATAGCGAGAGCGGCTGCTCAGGTAGTTGGATCCGGCTCGTAGCACCGAATTCTAAGAAGATGGAACTTGACCGAGTACCAGCCGTCTGCGTAGATCACATATGCCAACGTGCCGTATACGCAGAACACATGCGTTCAATGAGATGTGCGTATTCTCTGTCAATATCAATCTCGAGAGAATTTACTCGAGGTAGTTCGGGTGGATTGACATTGTCGATCTGTACTGGGATCAGAAGCACAAAGTCATAGCCCTGAACGTGGGTGTGACCGGATCCGCGTGTCGGCAGTGTTCGGAACAGATCAACTGTCCTGACTGCGTCGGTGACTCGATTGGTGCTCACTGCCCAACTGAATTCATCCCACAGGGTTGGATCGCCGGATGAAAGTCGTGGGAGCACATGGGCTTCAAACTCGTCCTCTCGATCACGGTAGAATTTGTGAACCTGATCGGGGATATTAAGAACACGCTCGGAGAGCCCAACCAGCACGGTTGCCACCAGGAGCGCTTCCGGACGGGCGCCGTGAACGGCAGAGAGAACCTTGCGCAGATCATCGAAGCGGTTTGTCCGATTTCGATGAGCGGTGATTACAGATTTGTTCTCAATGGCTATCCGAACTCTCTGCATGTCCGGTCGGCCGGCTGCATCGGCTTCGCCGACAAACAGATCGATCTTGCGGAGCCTGTCACCAGGTGCGGATACGTTCTTCCAGACGCGTACAACACCGCTTTCAAGGTCGCTAGCGAACGGTTTACAAAACGCGCTCAGATCAGTGACGATCCCGTCGCTAACGGTATCAGAATGCGCTTCCAACCTGTGATTGTGGTAGCGCGCATGGCCGATGGCGGCGATCGCCGTGTCGAAAGGTGTCACGCTGGTAGTGCGAATTCCGCGAATAGCGACTGATCCATTTCCTCAGATGCAAGCGATGCTGGAATTGGAAGTTGCTTGAGGACATGACTCTGGAGGCGAAGAAAGCCGTTAGCCGCGCGCTGGCAGTGTGCACGCAGCCAATCGCGCGACGCTGGCGAGTTCAAATACGTTGCAAGCTCGTCCATAGTCGACGGGTCGGACGGTACGATATAGTAAGTTGAGTGGCGAGGGATGATGCAGCCATCCGGATCGACGACAAAGAAAGGAGAGGCCGTTATATCCTTGCAAATCACTTTTGGACGAAGCAGATCGCGCATTGGCGGGTTCTCGTGGAACGCGTACCACTTTCGGCGCGTTGCACAAGTCCGGCGAAGAAGTCGGTCCCGTCGCGATGATTCGTTGAGATACACCCCCAACGTGCCGAGTGATTGCTCTGGAAGGATAGTTCCTTCTCTGTCGTATGGCATCAACATGCTTGAGCGCAGTTGAAGCGGCTCGCCTTCTCTTATCTGTCGTCCTGCGATTGTGGGATAGGCATATGGGGTCAGTTCAACGGGTAATTCAGCATCCGGGATGACATAGACAGAGTCCGCACCGGTGGCAACCCCGCAGCTGACACGAACACAAGCGTCAAGAAGCCGGGTCTCGCTTGCTCGACGCTCATGCCCGAGGACTACGGGCAACCACGACGACCGGAACTCGAGGTGAACATCCGCCGTGTGGCCATTCCTGTGAATGATTCGAGTCGTGCGACGAGACTGTCTCGCTGAGATAGTGGATACCAAGGGATACGTGACAAGATCCGCGAACGTGGTCTCAGCGAGAAAATGTAATTCCTCGATGTGGCGGCGAAGCAGCATCTCCCGTAACGGAGAAGCTGTATCGACATACAGAAACTTTTCCGGTGTGATGAATACAAGCCGACCGTCTTCAGTAAGTAGGCGGAGCGCCTGTTCGAAAAAAAGCAGATAGAGATCGAAACGGCCGTTTGCGGTCGCATACACGCGCCGATAAGCGTCGCGCTCGGCGACGCTGAGCTCCGTTATCGGCACGTATGGTGGATTCGCAACGATAAAATCGAACCGCTGATCGAATGGACAAAGGAAATCGGCAGTCCGAATCTCGACTTCCGGTATATCGGCAAACCGGGCACGCGCAGTAGCTGCGCGAGTCGAGTCTGCTTCGATCCCGACTATCCTTGGAAGCGGGTGCTGTTCTGCTTTGCACCAACGGATGATTCCAGCGATAAACTCGCCTTCACCACAACCTGGATCCAAGACAGTCGCACGCGATCGCGGCTCAGCGCCTCGAAAGAGCTTCGCCACCATTATATCCACTATTGCAGCTGGGGTTGGAACGAAACCCTTCATCTGATCAGGCAGCCCCCCGAACACGGTAGCACGTCGCGAATAGATACCGAAGTTACGGCGGTGCACGGGCTGCGCGCAACCGTAGCCGCGCGGCTCATGAATTTGTGGTCGCAAGAACAGCCGCCTTACGCAGCCACCCCGCGCGAGCTGACCCCTACTCCGGCATCCGGCTTCATGACCTGCGCGGAGAAGCGCTCCATCTCCTCGAGTTGAGGGCTGCATTGCAGGAGGAGCAGGTCCACACCGGCGTCGGCGAACTCCTCGACACGAGCTTCAACCTGCTCCGGCGTGCCGACCAGTCCAGCACGAAGTCCGCGATTGGAGACCGAGTAGTCCTCGACGCTGACTCGCTGTTCGAGTTTCGTGTTCGCTATCCAGTCCGCATAATTCCCGTAACCGGGACTGCCGGGCGAGACGGTGGTGATCCGCGCAATTTCCTCATGCACTTCGGCTTCGCTGTCGCGCACGATCGCGTAGCCGGCCACGCCGAACTGCAACGGCGGAAGCTCGACGCCGAGCTCGTAGCTCGCCCGATCCCGCAGCCGTTTCATTTCCGCGATTTTAGGTGCGATGCGTTCCGGCGGGTCGCCGTGCATCACGTATGCATCGCACTGCCGCGTGATCATGCGCTTCGCCGCATCCGATTCGCCACCGGCATAGATCGTTGGGCGGGCGCGTTTGTGGTATTCGACCGGTTTGGGCTCCAGCACGAGCTCGTCCACGTTGTAGTACTTCCCCGCATAGCTCACCTTGGGCATGCGCCATGCCGCCGTCACCACGTCGAGCCACTCGGATGTGCGCGCATAACGGTCGTCATGCTCATCGAACACGACGCCGTAGCGCCGAGCCTCATCCTTCCACCATGCGGACACCACATTCAGCGCGAGCCGACCGCCGGAAATGCGATCGATCGTCGCAGCCTGCTTCGCGAGCAGCGCCGGCGGATGGAATGACGGACGCACGGCGACCATCACTTCGAGTGTCTCCGTCACGGCGGCGAGTGCGGCAGCAGTGCTCCATGCATCCAAAGACGGCGCCGAAATCCCCTTGATGTCGTTCAACAGCAGCTCTGCGACAAGGGTGATATCGTAGCCAAGCTCCTCGCTGCGGCGGGCGAGGCGCGAGACGTAATCCCATGAAGCGCTCATGTTCTCGTCGGCAACGTTGCGCAGCCAGCCACCGAATACGGGCATCCAGTATCCGTAGCGCATCACGCCACCTGCTCAGTCACGAATCCGGCGCGCTCCGCCAGATAGTCGACTAATCGCACGAATGGGTCGAAGCCAATCACGTTCTCTGCGTCGGCTACGAAATTCGACAGTGCGTTGATGTCGTAAAAGTAGTGCTTGCCATCGCGATCATCAACGAGGTACTCGACGCCGCCGACGTCAAGATTCGTCGCCCGCGCAATAGTCTCAACCTGTGCGACGATTTCCGCGCTCGGCGTCGTAGCTTCGACCCGCAGTCCAGTCTTTGGCGCGTCCACCGCGCACGCACCGCGCACAAGCTCGACGCCGTTAGTGGTCTGGCACGCATCTGCCGGGCACAGATCGAACGAGCCAGTCGCTGGATACACGTTGATGGCGTAAAGGTACTTGCCACCCAGAGTCTCGACGCGGGTGATGTGTCCATCCCGCAAGGGTGCGGCTTCCTGCACCAGCGCGGTTCCATCCACTCCGAGAAATACATTTCCGGCCACGATCTCGCGCTCGAGTGCTTCTCGCGTCTCGTACTTGACGATTCCGGCTCCGCTTCCTCCGACGTTTGCCTTGACGAGTACGGGATAGCGAAGCCCTTCGGCGGCGCGAACGGCCTGTGCGGGATCGTTGATCACCCGTGCGCGTGGATAGGGTATGTCGTGTGAGTCCAGTAGATCTAGCTGTGTCGCCTTGGAAAGCTCGTAGCCGTAGCATTCGCTGCCGTTGACAACGGGAACGCCGAGCCGCTCGGCATGCCGGAGCCAGTGCAGCGTGTAGAAGGTCGATTGGGCGTGGCCACGCAAATACGCCGAGGGGCTCGCGCGATTGACGATCAGAGAATACGGCGAGCTCCGCTCAGCGGGGTCGAACGTGTGCGCGGCAGCATCGAGCTTTACATACGGAATCTCGCGACGATCCAGTTCGGCGAACAGCGGGCGAAACCAGTCCGGGTGCTCGTGATAGATCGCGATCGGCTTTGGTGCAAATGAATCGATGATGGTCATGACCATAGTTCCGGTTGGGCCGCCAACACGATCCCTTGCATCACCAGAACCGGGCGCCATTCGAGCGTCCGCCGCTGGATACGACAAAGCCCGGGCTACATGTTGTCGCCCGGGCTATCTCGCGTTTTAGCTCATTTTTTACGTGGCGGCAATTGGCGGCAAATCACCACGAAATCAGTTGTACATGCATCGTAAGCTGCGCCTGCAACGATGTCAACGCGGGTTACGGCCGATGCGATCAAGTGCGGTTGAACGTGGCCGAACGGCGAAAAAACTGCCGCGAGCTAACCGGCGAGCGCCCTGCAGATGTCGCTCGAATGCGCCCTCCGGTAACCGTCGCTGAGTCTGCGATCGTCGCGATCGAGTCGGTCGCGGTAATCGCGGGCAGTCGTCCTGGATACATCAGCGTCTGTACCGCCGCCGTTGGAATCGATGCTACGAGCTCGTCCATACCAGTAGTCCCGCTTTTCCTCGTGTCGGTTGAATTCATCGACGACCGAGTCGTCTGCGGGAAAGGCTGGGTCCAAAGGAAGAGGCATGATCGACTCGGCGACGGAAGGGCGGAGCCAATATTTCGCTCCTTACGGCTGTTTTGAGCAAGCAGCCGTACTGTAAGTTACTGCCTGGGAGCCGGACGTGGGCGCCCTGCGAGGTCGATGCAAACAATTCGAGCAGACACGGTGTATCTTGCCGCTGACGCCGCCACGCCCCCCCACCCGCACGTAGCGCATGTGCTCAGGCTCACGGACAATTCAGCGGAAACCATACCGGGGCAGGCGAACGAGGCAACTGAGACCAGATGGCAAATTATTGGCCCCCACAGTTTGGCGAGTAGCGGATGCCGCTCAGGAAGGAAGCGTTCTAGCAATCTCGCGGCACTAGGACGGTAATAGTGCCAGCGATCAGCATTCCGAAGACGATATCCTTCCAGACTGACACCCAACCCATCACGAAATGCTGACTGACCGCTGTGCTGCCCTGCGGCGATACAAGCCGCTGCCGCACGGCTCCGCCCCCCGTGACTGACATGTCCATACCGGCATGGTCCTTCCATCTTGCGTGTGACCCCTTTGTCGGCCTGCTCCCTCGTCTGCCAAAATCACGGGCACATCGGAATCACTATCGATTGCACAGCCCAATCCTGTTTGATACTACAGGACGGGAACTTCTGGCGTCAGCTGTGAATTCTCACGTAGTCAGATGCACGTTTGCGGACACGCATGCGCCTGCGATGGCGCGCGACCCAAGAGCCGGATTTACGTCATCACAAATAGTTGTGGCAGAGGCCAAGCATTCAGAAAAACATGACGATCCCTTACCCGCACATTCCCCCCGTCATCGTGTCCATCGGGCCGCTCGCTGTCCGATGGTACGGGCTCATGTACGCCGTTGGCTACCTACTCGGCTAT
>JBDTIP010000260.1:0-11233 GCA_039936295.1 Gemmatimonadaceae bacterium | reverse complement strand
GGGGTGTCAGCAGTTGGCGCAAAGATCGTTACTGTCTTTCCCAGGAATGCCTCGACCGGACTGCCGACTCATCTTGGATTGGTTCTGCTGCTCGATGCGACCAACGGCGTTCCGCTGGCGATAATCGACGCGACGTCCATCACCGCCATTCGCACGGCCGCTGTTTCTGCGGTGGCTACGGACGCTCTCGCACGTGAGGATGCCCAAGTGTGCGCGATCATCGGGACCGGTGTACAGGCCGCCGTCCACGTGGCAGCGATGCTTGCGGTTCGGCCCATCCGGTCGATTCGGATCGTGAGTCGCGATCTTGCGCGCGCAGAGCGACTTAGCGTGGATCTCGCCGCAAGGTTCACTTGCGAGTTTGAGCCTGCCAAGACCGTCGAGCGCGCTGTGCGCGGTGCAGACATCGCGTGCACGGTTACCAACTCCGCAACGCCGGTTCTCCGTGGCGAATGGTTGTCGGCCGGCACGCACATCAACGCAGTTGGCGCGAGCCTCAGCGATGCGCGCGAGCTCGATGCTGCTGCGGTGGCGAAATCGCGTCTCTATTGCGACTCCCGCGTGTCGATGCTGGCAGAGTCCGGTGATTTCCTCCTCGCGCGCGCAGAGGGCGCGATTGACGACTCGCATATTGTCGGAGAACTCGGCGATGTATTGCTCGGCATCGCGCCTGCGCGCCGCAACGCGGACGAAATCACGTTGTTCAAGTCTCTTGGCCTTGGCATCGAGGACATTGCAGCCGCGCGCTACGTGTATGATCGGGCAGTGGAGCAGGGAATGGGCACCCGCGTGCTGATGGGCGGCGAACTGCGCGGCGCTTGAGATACGGTGACATTTGTAATCAAGACGTAATCTCAAATTTACCGTGACGCAACCTGGCGCTCGTACGTTCTTGGCGTAAGTATGCGGCGTCGCAAGTCTACTCGACATCGTATGCGAAAGATGTATATACGACTCGCGCTGTGAGGACCTGTGTTGCGTCCATCGAATTGTGCCAGCGCATCGCCGATGCGGTGCTGGCTACTCGCTGTTGCCGTGATCGCCGCGCAGGGCGCGGTAAGTGCGCCGGCTCAGGCTCAGGCCCAGCGTACGACTCCTGATAGCGTATCGCGTTCGCACAGGCCGGCCGATTCCGCGAAGAGTCCGCATGCACTCGCGCCCGTCCAAGTTCGCGCGAAATATCAAAAGCGAGCTTCGGTATTCGATTTCTTTGAAGGCGAGCCGAGCTCGCATACCGAGTCGGTAGGCGTATCAACTGAATGGTTTGATCCGTTCGCGGCTGGTGATGCCGGTGCGCTGTTGCGTGCTTCGCCGGACATGCTGGTGGCGGGCGATGGAAGTGCCGGCGTGCTTGGAGTTCCCGGTTCGTCCAACCAGGTTGAGATTGGCGGCGTGCGTGTGCCGGCTGGAATCGTTACAGGCACGCTCGGCGGCGACGTAACCGTGTCACCATGGGATGTAACGATTGGAGGATCGGCCGGCGCAACGCTGAATCTCTTCGCGCCTCCGGCACAGGGCACGTACCACAACAGCTATCTCGTCGCGCGATCCGGAGTCGGTGGCGTGCCGTCCTGGAACGCAGCTACGGGCGGCGCGGAGGGACTGAATGTGCCGGTGCAGCTGAGCGGCGGAGTGTCGGGGCCTGCGGGGAAGTACACATACAGCGCCAGTGCGTTTATCTCGCGAGAAGTCACCAATCTGGCGCGATGGGATCAAACACTGGGCAGCCAGCAGCGAAGCGTGCTCGACAGCGTCTCTTCCACGTTACACGTCCCGCTCGTCGACGCAACTACACGTGACGTGAAGGTCGGAGTCATAGCGCGACTGGATCTCATACCGAACAGCGCCAAACGCGTGCTAGCGCTCACTTCGGTCGTGACGCGCACTTCGAGCAGCAACGGTGCGGCTGGATTCGTCACCGGAGGTTTGGGTACCAGCGTCGTGGAGGATGTTGGATTACTTTCGCTCCAATCAACGCGCATCATCAAGGAGCGCGTGAAACTCGAGTCGCTGGTGAGTACGTCGTTCACGACAACCAGCGTAGCTCCGGTGTCTGAAGCACCGACGATAATTGTTACCGATGCTTCCGACGGCAACACTCTTGTGACTGGCGGGTCACCGGCCCAGCCGCGGAGCGGAGTATTCGCGGCCGAGGCGCGCTCCACTGGAACGTGGTACAGTCGTGACAACGCCACGCGTTACGTGATGCAGCTCCAGGCGCGTTTCGAGAATGCGAGTTTGGGAGCCCGCGATCCACACTCGACGTTCATTGTGACGTCGACGGATGCGCTGCAAAGTGGAGAGGCAATCGCGCTCGCACGTGACGGCGGCGCGGCCGCGGCGCAGGCTAGATCGTTTGTGTTCGCGCCGGCGATCGGCGCGCGACATGATGTTGGAAGGAATGGCTCGCTTCTGCTGGGCTTGCGTGCGGATGCGTGGACGACGAGCGGAATATCGGCGCCATCGACGCTGCGGTACGTCGACCTGTCGCCCCGGGCCTCGTTCCTGCAACGGCTTGGACACCTTTCGGCGAACCGTGGCGCGTTCGCGACGCTTCGTGCCGGCGCTGGCCGCTTCACCGATTGGCCGAGCGTGCAGCAGTGGGCGGGTGCATGGCGCGGTGCGCCGCAGAGTGTCGAGTCTTGCAGCGGTGCTGCGGTTCCTGCTATCTCACTTGGAGTCAACGCACCATCGTGCAATGGTGCTGCGATGATTCAAACGATCGGACGAACGGTCGCTGCAGCCAACCTGCGACCGACCGCCTCTAACCGTGCCGATGTGTCGCTCGCCTTTGCGCAGCTAGCGCCCAACGTGCGAGGCGAGATCGGTGCAGCATTCGCGCAAACCGATCGCATCGCCTCACGCCTTTCGCCGTTGATGGATGCTGCCGTCGCGGACAGATTGAGCGGAGAAGACGGTCGCGCGCTCCTCGTGCCGGAAAATGAGATCGGCGCCGATGGAGTGGTTTCGGTCGCGGCCGTTCCGAATGGTTTGGCGGATGTCGCGCAGATCGCGTCGGACGGACGGAGCACCGCGGAGCAGTGGCGCGTCAGCCTGATGACCAAGGACCCGTTCGCGCGCGTCAACTGGCGCGCCACTTACGTGCTCACGACCGGGCGCGAGCGCTCGCTCGCGATTGCGTCGCCTGGCAGCGCGCCAGCCTTCGTCACAGGGCCGCTATCGTCGGCCGGTAGACACACATTCGCATTCTCGCTTTCGGAGTGGATCGGAGCGACGACACTCCGATTCTCCGGCATCGTGCGGAGCGGCGTGCGTTTCACTCCGCTCGCAGACCGCGACCTCAATGGCGACGGAATCGCGAACGATGCGGCGTACATTCCGCAATCTGAGAGCGCTGCGTGGGCTAGCATGGTTCCTTCGAGTGTGCGGCAATGCGTTCGCGATGCGGCTGGCCACATCGCTGGACTCAATAGTTGCACGGGCCCGTGGAGTGTCGCTTCCATCTTCGTCGCGTCCGTTCCTGGCGCGAGGTGGGGACTCCCGCACGGTTCTGAAATTGCGCTGCAAGTATCCAATCCTCTGGGACTCATCGGTCAGATGGATGGCGTGGTATTCGGGAGCATTGGAGCAGTCAATCCGGTGCTTGTTCACATCACGGGCTTCGATTCTGTCACGCATCGTTTCAGCGGCCAGCCACTCAGGGGATTCGGAATGCCGCTTGGACTGGCACCGGGTGTCGGCGCCCCTGTGCGCGTGGCCATAAGCGTCAGGCTTCCGCTCGGACCTAGCGTTGTATCGCAGCGGGCGGATCGTGAGATACGCGAGATTCGATCTGACGCGTCTGGACCAGTGCGGGTGGGTACGGCCATGAAGTTGCTCGGCGATATCCCGCCAATCCCGTACATGGTTCTGCAGGCGGGCGAGGGCATCCAGTTGACCGCCGACCAGCGAAAGGCGCTCCAGGCGATGGGTACGGAATGGCAGTCGACCGCGGCGAAGGTCGTGATTGGTGCGTATGCGGACAGTGGGCGCGTCAACGATCCTTCAGCGGCACGTCTGCGATTGGTTCGCGCTCGTGCGGACTTCGTCGTATACGCATCGGTCATCACCGCGCAGATCCGCGCGCTGCTCTCGCCGGATCAGATCGACCTGCTTCCGGACGGCATGAAGCGTGCGCTCAATCCGCGCTTCTGGACCGTCCTCAGACTCTACGGCGCGGGGACGATATAGCCGCGCCGTTACTGGGTTGTGGTATCTACTTAGCTCTACAAACCCGCCATAAACGGCGGATCAGGGCTAGTGTGCTTGAGGTGGCGGTGCCATTGGCACGTCGCTAACGGGAGCATCCACGGCAACACGCCATTCGCCGTCCGATCCTTTGCGCCAATAAGCCAGGTAGTTTCCGTGATCTGCAAATGAAGTCATGCCTGGTGGCGCACCTGGTCCGGCCCCGAACTTCAGTACGTACTTTCCGCGCTCAACTGCGATAGGCCCGCTGACACTAACCGTTTGAGTCTGAAGAGAGAAATCCCACTTCCCAAACTTCATGGCCGCGGCCCAGAACTGTCGAATTGCTACGCGGCCTACAAGCGGCGGATTGTGCTGTGGCATTTGCCAAGCGTCTTCGGTGAACAGCGACGCGAGTGAGTCTACGGCTCCCGAGGCGTACCACTTGGCAGCGTTGGAGTTGTCCAGCTCAATAACGCTTCGGACTTCCTTCGGCGTTTGTGATGGTGCAGAAATACACGCTAGCGGAACGAAGCAAAGCAAAAAGGTAATGTTACGCATCGGCACTCTCCTTGATCAGCGTAGGTGACAGGGTCGGTGAGGGCGGCTTCTTGTAGCAAGCAGTAAAACGACATTCTGCGTGATCCCGACGAGTGACGGTTGAAGTGAAAAACAAATTCGTCGAGATCGGTATCCGTAGGTTCGGGCTGGGCCGGTACGTGGTGCGTGCCGCCGCCATCACGGGTAGATGAGGCTGGCTTCTTCCGTCGAGAATCTATCCAGGAACTCCCGCACGTACGGGCATGATCTTGACCCGTTACCGGCATCATGCCGTATATAATACCACTCCACTAGCCGTTGTGGGGCCAAGTGGATAGCACTTACGGCAATGTGGTTAGCTTCCAGAGAAGGGGGCGTTGTGTGGCGCACTCCGCGAACCACCAAGAACGGAATCTCATGATCCCAAAACGAAAGCTCGGTACCGGTGGCCTTACAGTCTCAGCCCTCGGCCTCGGCTGCATGGGCATGAGCGCGTCGTACGCTTCGCCGGCCGAGCGCGATGAGCGTGAAGCGACCGCGACGCTGCACCGCGCCCTTGAGCTCGGAGTGACGTTTCTGGATACCGCCGAAGTGTACGGGCCGTTTACGAACGAGGAACTGCTTGGCCGCGCGCTCAAGGGAAAGCGCGACGGCGTCATTCTGGCCACCAAGTTCGGATGGGACATCGCGAACGGAAAGACAACTGCGCTCGACAGCCGTCCCGAGCATATTCGGGCGGCGGTGGACGGATCGCTTCGCCGGCTGCAGACTGATCACATCGACCTGCTATATCAGCATCGCGTCGATCCCAACGTACCGATTGAAGATGTCATCGGCGCGATGGCCGGCCTCGTGCGCGAAGGCAAGGTACGGTTTCTCGGATTGTCCGAGGCCAGTGAGACGACAATCCGGCGTGCGCACGCCGTGCACCCGATTGCAGCCTTGCAGAGTGAGTATTCGCTCTGGGAGCGCAACCTCGAGCCGCGAATAATTCCTCTGTTGCGCGAGTTGGGTATTGGCCTTGTGCCCTTCAGTCCGCTCGGTCGCGGCTTTCTGACAGGTTCGGTAAAACGCGCCGAAGAATTGGCCGAGGGCGATTTCAGGTGCGGCGATCCGCGTTTTCAGGGCGCGAACTTCGACGCGAACATGCGCGCCGTGTCGATCGTTGAACAAATTGCAGTTGATAAGAACGCCACGTCCGCGCAAGTCGCGCTCGCATGGCTTCTCCACAAAGGTGACGACATCGTACCGATTCCAGGTACCAAGAACCGCAAGCGGTTGGAAGAAAATGTGGCGGCCGTATCAGTAGATCTCACACCTGCCGACATGCGGCAGCTGGAGGCTGCGCTTGCCGCGGAGAAGGTATCCGGCGAGCGTTACAACAAGGAACGAATGTCCATGGTTGATCGGTGACCACAATGAAAAAACGGTACCTGGGTACCAGCCGCCTGCCCGTCTCCGCACTCGGACTCGGCTGCATGGGGATGAGCGAGTTTTACGCCGGCCGGGATGACACTGAATCGATCGCCACGATTCATCGTGCGCTCGATCTCGGCGTAACATTCCTTGACACCGCGGACATGTACGGCCCCTTCACCAACGAGAAGCTCGTAGGGCGCGCGATCCAGGGGCGCAGAGATCAGGTGGTCCTCGCGACCAAGTTCGGGAATGTACGATCCGGGACGGGTGCGTTTCTCGGCATCAGTGGCTTGCCAGAATATGTGCGACAGGCGTGTGACGCGTCGCTGGCACGACTGGGAGTCGATCACATCGATCTGTACTACCAGCATCGCGTGGATCCGAAGGTTCCGATCGAAGAAACGATCGGTGCAATGTCCGAGCTCGTTGCTGCCGGCAAGGTACGCTACATCGGCATGAGTGAAGCAGCGCCAGCGACACTCCGACGTGGCCATGCCGTGCATCCAATCACAGCGCTGCAGACCGAGTACTCCCTCTGGTCACGCGATGTGGAGGATGAGATTTTGCCCACATGCCGCGAGCTGGGTATCGGCTTTGTCGCATACAGTCCGCTCGGGCGCGGCTTTCTGACGGGGCGATTCAGGACATTCGAGGACCTGCCTGCGGATGACTACCGCAGAAACCAGCCGCGATTTCAGGGCGACAATTTCCGGAAGAATCTTGAAGTCGTCAAACACGTCGAGCAGCTCGCGAGCTCCAAGGGCTGCACGCCATCACAGATCGCGCTAGCATGGCTGCTGAATCACGGCGACGACATCGTCCCGATTCCCGGCACCAAGCGAGTGAAGTACCTCGAAGAAAACATCGCGTCGCTCGACCTCACGCTCACCGCCGCTGACATGGAGCGTATTGACGAGATTGTGCCGAGGGGCGTGACTGCGGGCCAGCGGTATCCCGAGCGATCCATGCACGCAGTGAATCTGTAAACATCACTCCCGGGGGGCGTAGCCTCGTACTCCCCTCGGTATATTGAGAATAGCCCTTTCTACGGTTGTGCTTCTCATGGCTTCTCAGAAATGCACCCATCTGGACCAGGTTCGCGACGTTGCTCCGCGCACGCCGAACGGCTGTGAGGAGTGTCTCAAGATGCACAGCACCTGGGTGCATTTGCGTCTGTGCCTCGGATGTGGCCACGTGGGCTGTTGCGACAGCTCGATCAACAAGCATGCTACGAAGCACTATCACGAGACAAAGCACGCGATAATGCGGTCGTTCGAGCCCGGCGAGGATTGGGGCTGGTGCTACGTGGACGAGCTGATGCTGGAGCCTGCTCCCCACGCGGTGTAACGCTGTGAGCGCGCAGTCTCTTGAGCGGGCGGGTGTAACCTCGTGGCCCGCGCTTCCGCTCACGGCGTGGGATCCAGTTCCTGGAGCGCAACGTCAACCCGTGAAGGCACCATGACGCACAAACTACACGTCGGTGTTCGCGACCTGTCTCGCGAAGAGTCGCTCGATCTTCTCGCCAGGCACCACATCGGTCACGTGGCCCTGAGTTTTCACGACGTGATACGGCTCAAGATCGCCAACTATCTGTACTCGGATGGCTGGATCTACGCGCGGACGGAGATTGGTGACGACGTCACCATGGCACGGCATCATCCCTGGGCGGTGTTCGAGGTGAGCGAGATCGAAGGCATCTACGATTGGCGCTCGGTGGAAGTATGGGGAGCAATCGAATTCATGTCCTCGGATGTGCCGCCTCACGAGTGGTTCGAATTCGAGGAGGCTGTCCGGAAGCTGAGGATGCTGGTGCCGCAGGTTCTCACCGCGAACGATCCCATGCCGCTTCGTGTACAGCTGCTTCGCATTCACGCCGATAAGGTCGTGGGTCGTGCATCGCACAGCAATTCGGCCGACTCGCTTCCGCATCCGTAGCTGCCAGCCGGCCGCCGGTCGAGCCAGCAGCGCATCGCTTCTATAGATTGCCAGTCATGACCGTGCCACGCGCTCGCCCCGAGCGGCTTCACGCTGGCGAAGTTGTTGAGCTGGACCTTCGCCAGTCGCTCATGGATCAGGCGATCTCTCGCGCGGCGGGCGCTCGGAGGATCGAAGGGAACCGCGTGCGGCTGTTGCGTGATGCGACGGAAAACTATCCTGCGTGGCTGGAAGCAATCGCGGCGGCCGAACGGTACGTGTATTTCGAAGCGTACATCATGTCCGACGATGCCGCCGGGCGCAGCTTCGCGGACGCGCTCATCGAGAAGGCGCGCGCCGGTGTCACGGTGCGATTGCTGTATGACTGGCTGGGCGCCTTGCGAAAGACGAGTTCGCAATTCTGGGACTCGATGCGAGCTGCTGGAATCGAGGTGCGCTGCTTCAACCCGTTTTCGTTCGCGAGTCCAATTGGCTGGGTGCACCGCGATCATCGCAAGAGCATCGTGGTCGACGGCACGGTGGGTTTCGTGACCGGCCTCTGCGTCGGTGATGAGTGGGTAGGCAATCCAGCGCGCGGTGTCCCAGCCTGGCGCGATACCGGTGTGGAAGTGCGCGGACCCGCCGTCGCCGAGATCGAGCGCGCATTCAGTCGCGTGTGGAAGGTGGTAGGCGCGCCGATCCCCGAAGCCGAGCGCGTGAGCTTGGACGAGATTCCGACCGTCGGTGATACGTCCGTGCGCGTTGTCGCAAGCGAGCCGTGGCGTGCGCGGCTGCTACGCATCGACGAGCTCATTGCCGGTGCGGCGCGTGAGACTCTCTGGCTCACCGACGCATACTACGCCGGAATGCCGACGCACGTTCAGGCGCTGCGCGCCGCTGCGCAAGATGGCGTGGATGTTCGCCTCCTTGTTCCCGGAGGCACCGACATTCCGGTGCTTCGCCCGTTATCGCAGGCGGGATACAGGCCGCTCCTCGAAGCTGGCGTGCGCGTGTTCGAATGGAATGGTCCGATGATGCATGCAAAGACCGCTGTCGCTGACCGCCAGCTTGCGCGTGTGGGCTCCAGTAACCTCAACATCGCCAGCTGGCTTGGCAATTACGAGCTCGACGTTCTGATCGAAGACCCTGAGTTCGCGCAGACCATGGTGGATTCCTACCTGCAGGACCTCACGAATTCGACTGAGGTGGTTCTGCACATGGGTCACACGCGGCGCACGGCGCGTGACACGGTTACGCAAGACGGATCGGCCCCACCCAAACGCCGCATGCATGATCGTCGCTCCGGCAGCGCTGGCCGCGGCGTGGCTGGTGCAATCCGAATCGGCAATACGGTTTCGGCAGCGGTGACGGATCGTCGCGTACTCGCCGCCGCCGATGCGCGCACGGTGGCGGCTGCTGGCGCCGTTCTCGTCGTTGTCGCAGCGGTCGGCGTCTGGTGGCCGCGTATATTTGCCGTCCCGCTCGCTCTGCTGTGCGTCTGGTTTGGCGGCGCTTTGCTGCTGCAGAGCTATCGGCTGAGGCGCAACAAGAGCAAGACGAGCGTCGGGCAGCAGGCACTCAAGAAGGACACGACACATGTATAGGGAGTTGTGATGGAAAAACGGAAGATCGGATCGCTGGTCGTAACGGCGGTTGGATTGGGGTGCAACAACTTTGGCGGCCGCCTCGATGAGGACGCAACGAAGAAAGTGGTCCATGCCGCGCTCGATGCTGGCATCGACTTCTTCGATACTGCGGACATCTACGGTAATCACGGGCTGAGCGAGGAGTACCTGGGCCGCGCGCTTGGGACCAGGCGCCGCGATATCTTCATCGCGACCAAGTTTGGGATGCCGATGGACGACAAGCGTCGCGGAGCGCGTCCCGAGTACGTTCGTCAGGCGGCGGAGGACAGCCTGCGTCGACTTGGCACCGGCCACATCGACCTGTACCAGCTGCATCAACCAGACCCTTCAGTTCCAATCGCGGAAACGCTCGGCGCCCTCGATGAGCTCGTTCGCGCGGGGAAGGTGCGTGAGATAGGATGCTCCAACTTCACTGTCGCGGACATTCGCGATGCAGAGTCCGCCGCGGCGTCGCTTCACACCGCTCGCTTCGTGAGTGTTCAAAACGAATACAGTTTGCTGCACCGGGAGCCCGAGAACGGAGTGCTGGCCGAATGCGAACGGGTGGGCGCCGCGTTCCTGCCGTTCTTTCCGCTCGCGAGTGGGTTGCTCACAGGCAAGTATCATCGCGGCCAACCAGCTCCAGCTGGAGCGCGGCTGGCAAGCGGACCGCGCGCAAGTCAACTCACCGACACCGTTCTGCAGCGGGTGGAAGCGCTTCGCGCTTTTGCACATTCCAGGGAGCACTCGCTGCTTGACCTTGCATTCGCATGGCTGCTGTCACACCGGGAAGTCGCGAGCGTCATCGCCGGCGCAACCAACCCGGAGCAGATAAGTGCGAACGTTGCCGCCGCTGGCTGGCGAATGACAGACGCGGAGCGCGGCGAGATCGACGTCCTCGTAAAAACTTGAGATCAATCCGCGCTGGCTTCCTCCGCGAGTCTGCTTAGCAAGGTTGCCTCGTCGTCCTCCGCACGCCGCAGTGCGGGCACTCAAAGCCGCCGTATTCCAGGAGGGCGATCGGTGCATACTACGCTCATTGACGCTACACCCGGGAATGGCTCCGTTGCCGGCCATTTTCGGTCAAGCGGCGCAGCCGTTTCAGCGCGGCGTTGCTCTCCGGGCTATCCATGTCCGAAAATGGCTGGTTGGTACGGTTTGTCGTGCTATACTTTCATATATGCCGCCCGACGCCGCAGCGCTTTACAGCGCTTTTGTCTCCCGCGACCCGCGTTTTGATGGGGTCTTCTACATCGGCGTCACGTCAACTGGGATCTACTGTCGCCCGGTCTGCACGGCGAGGACCCCGAAGGCGGCGAACTGCCGCTTTTTCGATAGCGCCGAGTCGGCGGAAAAAGCGTCGTTCAGACCCTGTCTGCGATGCAGACCGGAGCTTGCGCCCGGCAATGCGCCGGTGGACGACGCTCAGCGGATCGCTACGCTGCTGGTGCATCGAATCGAGGAAGGGATGCTCGACAACGGCGCTGGGTTGGAAGAAGTCGCCGCGAGGTTTGGATGGAGCTCGAGGCAGATTCGCCGCGTCGTCC
>JBDTIP010000259.1:0-8984 GCA_039936295.1 Gemmatimonadaceae bacterium | reverse complement strand
GACGGATCGCGCGTTTCAATCAAGGTCGGCTCGATGAAATAGCCGTGATCGCCTTTCGCCACGCCGCCCTGCACGATGGTCGCGTTCGCGCGGCCGTGCTCCACATAATCACTGATC
Organism: Gemmatimonadaceae bacterium; assembly: GCA_039936295.1. GTDB lineage: Bacteria > Gemmatimonadota > Gemmatimonadetes > Gemmatimonadales > Gemmatimonadaceae > Fen-1247. The sequence goes on along the minus strand of JBDTIP010000259.1, from coordinate 8,867 downwards.
TTCTTGAAGGCACGCTTGTCGATCACCGCGCTCATGAAATTGCGGAAGTCCGTTGGATCGCCCATGCGCAGCTGCTGCATGATTCCCACGACGCGCTCCTTCACCTTGGGCCAGATGCTCTCCGGTATATAAACGCGACTCGCTGCGGAGCACTTCTGACCCTGGAACTCAAAACCGCCGCGTGCTATGGCAACTGCGAGTGCGTCGACGTCGGCGGATGCATGTGCCACTATGAAATCCTTGCCGCCTGTCTCGCCGACGATGCGCGGATACGAACGGAACGACGACATGTTGGCGCCGATCGTCTTCCACATGCTGTTGAAGACGCTGGTGCTGCCCGTGAAGTGCACGCCGGCGAGATCCTGGTGCGACAACAGTGCGTCGGAGATCATCACCGGATCCCCCGGAACGAAATTGATGACACCCGGCGGCAGTCCGGCTTCCTCGAGCAGCTTGAAGATGTACCACGCACTCACGATCGCCGTCGCCGCTGGTTTCCAGATCACCGTGTTGCCCATGAGCGCCGGTGCGGTCGGAAGATTTCCGGCGATCGACGTGAAATTGAACGGTGTGACCGCGTAAACGAATCCTTCAAGGCCGCGATAATCCAGCTGGTTCCACATGCTGTGGTCGCTCAGCGGCTGCTGGTCGTAAAGTTGCTCGGCGTAGTACGGATTGAAACGCCAGAAATCGATCAGCTCGCAGGCAGCATCGATTTCCGCCTGGAACGCTGTCTTGGACTGACCCAGCATGGTCGCTGCGTTGAGTGTCTGCCGATGCGTAGTCGTAAGCAGCTCGGCGGCTTTGAGGAACACCGCTGCGCGATCGCCCCACGACCACCTGCTCCATTCCTTGCGCGCTTCTGCCGATGCCTTGACGGCCTGCTGGACCATTTCCGGCGTCGCCATGTGCCAGTCTGCGAGGACATGTGCATGATCGTGCGGCATCACCGCCTGAGCGGTCTTGCGGCTGCGGAACTCCTTGCCGCCGATGACGACGGGAATCTCGATCCGTTCGGCGGCCATGGAGGCGAGGCGGGACTTGAGTTCAGCGCGCTCCGGTGTGCTCGGCGCATATGACTTCACCGGCTCATTGGCCGGCGGGGGGACTCTTCTGTTGCCGTTGAATGATGACATGCTTGTAAATTAGCAAATCATGCATTGCCGGGACGTGTCGCCGCTGAGGCGGAAGATGGTCGCTCGCTTATTGATGGTGGGATGCGCGGCAGTGCCGATCGCGCTCTTCCTCGCCTGTAGTTCCTCTCCCGTGACCCTGGGAGCGATGCGGTACCCGGGGGAGCCGGTCATCCGGCCCAATCCGACTGTCGCGGTTGTTCCAGGCGGCGCATGTCCGGGCTCGCTGCGCACCGCGCGGTCAGGCCCCGACGTGTACGGCGCGTGGTGGGAAGTTCGTGACGATAGTAGCTCGATTCTGATGGTTGGTCGCTCGACCGACGACGGGAAGACCTGGGGCATTGCCCAGCCAGCGGACACGTCGGATCACTCCCTCCGCGGTTGCACGCGCCCCGCTCCCGCTATCACTGCCGACAGCAGCACCAACTACGTGGACATCGCGTATTTCATGGAGGCAAAAGAAGGCCCCGGGGTGTTCTTCACGCACAGCATGGACGCTCGGCACCTGGGCACCGGAGACGGAATCTTTCACTCTCCGGTAGCCGTCGTTTATGGCGACCAACCGTCACATGTATCAGTAGCGGGCAACGGTAATGAGCTCGTGGTGGCGTACGAGGATCCCAACGGCGAGCGATCGATGATCGGTGTGGCTCTGTCGCGTACGATGGGTCACATCTTCGAGCAGCGTCTGGTAGTATCGCAGCCCGTCTTGCCAGCGCGGGATCCGATAGTGGCGCTACGGGGGGATTCCGTGACAGTCCAGTGGTTGGAACGGCCCGATTCGATGCAGACAGGTGGCCGTCTGGCGGTACGATCAGTGCACTGGTAGCACGCGCAACGCGTGCGTTAGCAGCGTCTTCGTCTGGTGAAATTGCGTTCGCGCCGGTCGAATCTAGTGCAAAAAAGCGTCACAAGAGGGTGAAAGAGCTACTTTCATAGGGGGAATCGTCGTTTCCCTATTGCGCGCTGCACTCTACGATATAGCTTGCTCCGCGTCCGGAATTTCCGCACTCACAGGAGATTGTATGCCCGCAAAGAAGAAGAGCACGGCCAAGAAGTCAGCGAAGAAGGCACCAGCCAAGAAGGCGGCTGCGAAGAAGGCACCGGCCAAGAAGGCCGCCGCCAAGAAGGCGCCAGCCAAGAAGGCCGCTGCGCGCAAGCCAAATGCAGCGTTCATGAAGGCGATGACACCTTCGCCCGAGCTCGCGGCGGTAGTCGGCAGCAAGCCGATGCCCCGTACGGAGATCACCAAGAAGTTGTGGGTGTATATCAAGAAGAACAATCTGCAGGACCCCAAGGAGCGTCGCATGATCAACGCGGACGACAACCTTCGGGCCGTGTTCAATGGAAAGAAGCAGGTGTCGATGTTCGACATGACCAAGCTTGTCAACAAGCACCTCAAGGATTGATCGGGCGGTAATTAAGTGTCATTGTTGTCCAACGAAGGACAGAAGGGGCGCGCCGGTAAAGCGCGCCCCTTTGTGCAGCAGTCGCCGGGCCATGTGATATGGGAAAACGTGAAGGGTTTCGCGATTGTCGTCGTGATCTTTCTCGCTTTTCGCGCATTCATCGCCGAGGCTTATCGAATTCCGTCGGGCAGCATGATTCCTACGCTGCTGGTGGGGGATTGGCTGTTCGTCAACAAGATGACGTACGGTGCGCACGTTCCGTTCACTGATTCGAGGCTGCCGGGCTACCGGGAGCCGCAACATAGTGACGTCGTGGTATTCATCTCGCCTTACCAGGCGGACGAGGCTGCGGCGGGCAACGATCCGACGCCGACCCTTGTGAAGCGTCTGGTGGGTGTTGGCGGCGATACACTGTACATGAGAAATGCGGTGTTGTATGTGAACGGGGTCCGCTCGGACCGTCCAGCTTCGGCCATAGCGCCGGCGCTTCAGACTCCGGCCCCGCCTGACGGACCGGATCCGCTCTTCATGTGGCAGAACAAGTACGCTCTCTCGGCGTCGCGCTTTGGATCGGCGCCGGCGGAACCCAGTCATGACAACTGGGGTCCTATCGTGGTTCCGGCCAATCACTTTTTCATGATGGGTGACAACCGGTACGATTCGAAGGACAGTCGGTACTGGGGCTTCGTTCCACGAGACAACGTGCGCGGGCGACCTATGTTTGTGTACTACTCGTACAACGCTGATGACTCGGACCGGCCGTTGCCCTTCATAACCGACATCCGCTGGTCACGAATCGGACATTGGATCAGGTAGGGACAGGGACAGCGCATCACCACGCTCCCCCGAGCGTACGGCACCGACTCGCCTCCTCGCTGGTCGATATGGCGATTATCGCTGGAGTCGTCGTGCGGGTACTGCACGTCATCTCCAACGCGCACGGTGAGCAGCTCGACTGGCACTCGTTTGTCGGGAGCTTCATTGCTATCCCCGTAATTCTCCTGGCGCTGGCGACTATTCATCTTGCCAGCTACCCGCTGCATCAGTGGGTGTGGCGCGCGCCGGCGTTCGCACTTGTGGAGTCAGCCACCGAGTCGGTGCTGAGCCTCGCGCTGATCTATGCTGGCCGCGAGCGTTGGGGGACGGGTAGGGCAGTATTCGGCGACTGGCCGGCGATGTCCGCTACGACATTCATCTCTCGCTTCGCCATGATTTGCATCTTCGCACTGGTGCTTGGCGGCGTTGCGCAGTTTGTCCGCCGGCGTGAGATCCACGCCGAGCGTAAGAGGGCACATCATGGTGCGCCTCAGGGCGCCGGGGGTGCCGGGGGTGTGGAAAGCCGCGGCGATGACTAACTTACGTTTAGTAACCACACTTGAGGACCAGCCATGTATGATGAACGACTAGTTACGCCAATGCGCGCCGAGCTGACGCGCCTTGGTGTTGAAGAGATGCGGACCGCCGCCGAGGTGGACGCGAAGTTGAAGGACTCGAAGGGGACGACTCTGGTGGTCGTGAACTCGGTTTGCGGCTGTGCCGCCCGCAACGCGCGTCCCGCGGTGGCCAAGGCCATCTCCAACGCCAAGAAGCCGGATGCGTTGACGACGGTGTTCGCCGGCCAGGATATTGACGCCGTGCAGCGCGCGCGCAGCTACTTCCTGGGTTATCCGCCGTCGTCACCGCAGATCGGGCTTCTGAAAGACGGCAAGGTCGTCTACATGCTGGAGCGCCACCAGATCGAAGGACGTTCGTCGGATGATATTGCAAAGGATCTGACGCACGCTTTCGACCAGTATTGCGCGTAGCAGTCAGATTCATCGTGTAAATAAAAAGGGCCGGCTCATCGCCGGCCTTTTTATTGGGCTCTGTTAACAGGAAATGTTGGTGCCGGTCGGTAAACGGGATTTGCGCGCGGTCGAACGGCGGGGCGATCGCACGAGCCCGGGCGTGATCAGATAATTGTTGAAGCATGTGCGGCGTAGCCGGCATTCCTCGGTGGCAATGCGAGTCAGTAGGTTTCGAGAACAAGGTGGGAATAATGTCAATCCAGCCAAGTGATGATATGACCGGAATGCTTCGTCACCGTCGCGGCACACCGCGTGAGTTCGCCTGGTTTGGCGCGCTGGCAACGGCGACCTATCTGATTTGGTTCGGAATGGTGCATGCCCCAGGGTTCCGTATTCACCCGGATGCTTTGAGTTGGGGGGCAGCGTTCGACCTTACCATCACGGTTCCATTCGCCTATTGGTTACTCGTGGTGCGACGCGGGAAGGCGTCCCTCCGGAGCATTCTGTGGGTGATCGCGCTCTCCGTGCTTGGCGCGAAGCTGTTGCTTCTGCACAGCCATCCAGCGTTTCTTCCGTGGATCCGCTTAGCTACGGCGCCGATTGAGCTTGCTATTGTCGTCCTTGCCATTTCCCGCGTGCGCGTAGCTCGTCGAGTTAATCCCCCAGACAGTGACGACGACGTGCTTACGCAGCTCCAGAGCACATTTGCAGTTCTCCTCGGTAACGCCGTTGCCGGGCGCGCACTCGGGCACGAGGCCGCCTCGTTTTACTATGCTTTCGGCAGACGACGTACGCCGATACCGAGCGGTGATGCAGCCACACAGAGGCGATTCGCTGCGGCGCCCCCGTTCGCCGGCTCCCTGTTCCTCGCAGTGCTCGGAATCCTCACTATAGAAGCAGTTGTGCTTCATCTTCTGGTTGCCCAGCGCAGTAACAGTCTCGCTTGGCTTCTTACGGCGTTGAGTGTGTACGGGGTCATTTGGTTCGTCGGCTTTCAACGATCTTGCGGGATGCGCGTGTCGGTTCTGACCCCTGCGGCGTTAGTTCTTCGCATCGGCTTCCGCTGCGATGCAACAATACCGTGGAAGGATGTTGCATCGGTCCGGCTGTTGACGTGGCGGGATTTGCCCGCACGCGCGCCGGACTATCTCGACGCGGCGAAGCCGAGCGATCCCAACGTCCTCATTGAGTTTCACAGTCCCGTGCGCGTCGAGGGAGTGTACGGCATCGCGCGCACCACGACACGAGTAGGGATACGCCTGGAATTACCAGAAATGTTCGCATTACTTGTCGCGACGAGAGCATCATAGTTAGCTCTCACGCTGATTGATTGTGCGTGCAAGGACTTGCGTAGTGGGGGACGTCGCCACTCAATCCAGATGTCTGCTGACTTCAGCAATCAATCGTCGGTGTTGACCGACATTTGCTGTTGCTGTTAACAGCGCCCTTATTTACACAGTCGTCATCCGTGAAACACCGCAAGCGCGTCACGCAGGGCGCCGGGCAAACCGTAAACGTCCATTACGGTGATTATGATCGCGCTCGCCCAGCCCGCGGTGAGGAGGAACCAGCCGCTTCTCCATCGACCCATGAACTTCTTACTGCTCGTGAAGTGAAGCAGCGGGAACATTGCGAACGGAAGCTGCAACGCGAGGATCACCTGGCTGAGGACGAGCAGGTCGTTGATGCTGCCATTTCCGCGGATCCCGATAATGAAGACAGCGGGCGCGATGGCGAGAACGCGTGTCACCATGCGACGCACCCACGGTCTCACTTTCCAGTGCATGAAGCCTTCCATGACAACCTGGCCGGCGATTGTCCCGGTGATCGTACTGCTCTGGCCGCTCGCGAGCAGTGCGACGGCGAACAATGTGCTGGCCGCCGCCGTGCCGAGCAGCGGTGCGAGCGTCAGAAAGGCGACGCGAATCCAGTCCGTCGCATCGTTGAAGAGGTATGTAACGCCTCCAACCACGACGTGCGACTTGCCATAGAATACAGCGGCCGCCAGGACAAGAATTGCTGCATTGATGAAGAATGCCACCGTGAGCGCGAATGCAGAGTCGATTGTATTGAACTTGATAGCAGTCGACATGTCTGCACGGTTCTTTCGAAGCGCACGAGTTTGCACCAGCGCAGAATGCAAATACAGGTTGTGCGGCATTACCGTGGCGCCGATTATCCCGATCGCGACGGTGGCCATGCCGGCCTGCGCCAGCGAAGGTGTGATGATGGCTCGGCCCATCTCCGCAAAATTCGGAATCGTTCGTGGGAGCACGAACAGCTCCAGAAAGAAACACACCGCGATGGTGGCAACCATCACGAGCACCACGGCCTCGATCGTTCTCAGGCCGAAGCGTTGCAGCAGCAATACGATGAGTACGTCACATCCCGTGATAAGCACGGCCCAGAAGATCGGGATGTGAAACAGCAGGTTGAGAGCAACCGCGCTGCCTAGCACCTCAGCGAGATCGCACGCACCGATCGCTATCTCGCTCGAGATCCAGTTCGGAATCCGGCTCCATTTCGGGTACCAATCGTGACACGCCTGTGCCAGGTCCTTGCCGGTAACGATGCCCAGTCGGGCCGCCAGGACCTGCATGAAAATCGCCATGACACTGGCCAGTGCGACGACCCAGAGCAGGCCGTACTTGAATTGTGCACCGCCCTGGAGGTCCGTGCCCCAGTTGCCTGGGTCCATGTAGCCCACGCTGATGAGCAGGGCAGGCCCGGCGAACGCGCGCCACTGAGTGAAGAAACCAGCGTTGGCGTGAGGTACTGCGATTGAACTGTGTATGTCCTCCAGCGACAGGTGCCCGCTATGCTCGGCTAACGCCGGAGTGTCGTCTGGTTCAGTGTCTGGAGGTACTAGTGTCTGCTGACCCATGGTGCGGTCGGTGCCCTCAATCCATCATGCCGGCGCCGATCAGGGCAAAAGTCGAGGCCGGGTTCAGGTTGTTTCGAAGAGTCGAAATCATATCTTTGAGTATTCAAAATAACTATACTACGGTACCCGCCGCTACCCGGGGCAGCAACGAATTGATTGCTGTTGGGCCGGCGCCGGGTCCGGTCTAGCGAACGCAGAGGTCGCGCTTGGCAAGCAGCACAGTAGAGGATTATCTCAAGACGCTATACGCCGTACATCAATCGACCGGAGGGACCAGCAATGTCCCGATCGGGCGGTTGGCGTCGGCTATGGGTGTCGTCCCTGGAACGGCTACGTCGATGATGAAGGCGCTGGCGGACGCGGGTTTGGTCGAGTACGAGTCGCGCGCTGGTGTGCGGCTGTCACCCCGCGGGGAGCAATTGGCTCTTCACGTTCTTCGGCGCCATCGTCTCGTGGAGCTATTTCTGGTCTCAGCACTGGGCCTGGACTGGTCTGTGGTCCACGAGGAGGCCGACCGGCTGGAGCATGCCATATCGGACCGGGTGCTGGAGCGTATCGACGCTGCGCTGGGGCATCCCACAGTCGATCCGCACGGCGATCCAATTCCCACTTCCAAGGGGAAACTGTACGAGCCGGAATGGGTCAGTCTCGCCGTGTGCGAGACAGGGGTGAAACAGCACGTTACGCGCGTGCTGAACCAGAACATCGACTTCCTGCGGTTTGTGGAGCGCGAGGGGCTGCGGCCCGGCGCCGTCGTAACAGTTCAGGGCCGCGACGACGCGGCTGACACATCAACGATCGTGGTACATGGGCGCAAGCCGACATCGCTGAGCATGGCGGTTGCGGCGCAAATCCTGGTTAGTACCGCCGACCCTGCAACTACAGCGCCGGCGTGAGACATGATTTCAGGGCGCGGAAGATTCCGCGCCCTGAAATTTTATGACGCGAAGATCCAGCGCCGCAGTTCGGCCAGTGTCGGGCGCTTGCCGTACATGAGCAGCCCCACACGATAAATCCGCCCAGCGAGCCAAATAGCCCCGAGGCAGCTCGCGAATAGAATCACGACACTTGCGACGACCTGGATAGTCGGCACGTTCGTGACCGCCATTCGGATCGGCATGATGATGGGCGACGAGAACGGCAGTAGCGACATCGTGGTCGCCAGGTGGCTCGTCGGGTTCTGAACCGTAGGTGAGATGAGCACGGCGGTGACCACCACGAGCATCACCACCGGAAGGGCCGCCTGTCGAGCGTCCTGCTCGCTGCCCACAGTCGCTCCGACCGCCGCGTAGAGAGCGCCGTAGAACAGAAGTCCGAGCAAAAGGAACAGCATCACGAGCGCCACCCAGCTCCACGGTGTCGCGAGCAGAGCCGCGAGTATGTCATTGGAGCGGAAACCGCCCGCGGCGCCGGCTGTCTGCGCCCGCGCAAGTGCCGGTGCACCAAATATCATAGTTCGCGCTGACACGAGTGCTATCGTGCCGCCGACCCATACGAGTTCCTGCGTGAGAGCCACGGCGGTGACGCCGATCACCTTGCCGGCCAAGAGAAGTTCCGGTTTGACGCTCGAGATCACGATCTCCGACACTCGTGACAGTTTCTCCTCGATCACACCGCTGAGCATGTTCTGGCCGTAGATGATGATCGTCGCGTA
>JBDTIP010000258.1:0-5910 GCA_039936295.1 Gemmatimonadaceae bacterium | reverse complement strand
ATCGACGGCGCAGCAGGACGTCACGAAACGCGCTGCGGCGTACGCCATGGACGGCATTTCAGTCGACGGTCAGGACGTATACGCGGTGCACACGGAGCTCAGCGCTGCAGTCGAGCACGCACGCAAGGAGCGTCGGCCCACATTGGTGGAAGTGCGTACCACGCGCTTCATGGGGCACTCCATGTCAGACGCCGCGAGCGGCACCTACCGTTCCAAGGAAGAGCTCGATCAGAGCATGCAGCGTGATCCAATCGTGTTGCTCAAGAAGAAAATGCTGAGCGATGGGATGCTCACCGAGGACGACTACACGAAGATGGACGACGAGGCAAAAGCGACAGCGCAGGATGCATGGGATTTCGCGGACGCGTCACCGGAGCCTGCTCCGGAGGAGCTGTTCGCACACGTATTGAGCGGCGAGCCGGCGGAGGTCTCGCGATGACTGTCATGACATACCGCGATGCGCTGAATCAGGCGCTGCGCGAAGAGCTGAAGCGTGACGAATCCGTTTTCCTCATGGGTGAGGAAGTCGCCGAGTACAACGGCGCGTACAAGGTTTCGCGCGGGCTGCTCGACGAGTTCGGACCAAGGCGAATTGTCGATACACCCATCACCGAGCTTGGATTTGCGGGCGTCGGTGTAGGCGCGGCGATGGCCGGCCTGCGGCCAGTCATCGAGTTCATGACTTGGAATTTTGCGTTGCTGGCGCTCGACCAGGTCGTGAACGCGGCGGCGAAGATGCTGTACATGTCCAACGGGCAGTTCAAGATGCCCATGGTCTTTCGCGGACCAAACGGCTCCGCGCTGCAACTTGCCGCGCAGCACTCGCAGACGTGGGATAGCTGGCTGGCGCACATCCCGGGGCTCAAGGTCGTGTCTCCGGGTACGCCGGCCGACGCGAAGGGACTGCTCAAGGCCGCGATCCGCGACGACAATCCGGTTATCGTGCTGGAAGGCGAGATGCTCTACAATACGAAGGGTGAGGTGGACGACAACCCCGACCTCATCGTCCCGATTGGCAAGGCAGAGCTCAAGCGCGAGGGCGAGCACTGCACCATCGTAACGTTCGGCAAGATGGTGCTTGTTGCGTTGCAGGCGGCCGATCAGCTTGCCAAGCAGGGTGTGAACGTCGACGTGCTCGACTTGCGAACGGTTCGCCCAATGGATGTAGATGCGATCGCCAATTCGGTTGCCAAAACCAACCGCGCCGTAGTTGTCGAGGAAGGCTGGGAAGTGTGCGGCGTTGGCGCGCAGGTGGTGGATTACATTCAGCGCGAATGCTTCGACGATCTCGACGCGCCGGTCGTAAGGGTGCATCAGGCGGATGTTCCGATGCCTTACGCAAAGAATCTTGAGAAACTTGCGAAGCCCGATGCCGCCAAGACGATCGCGGCGGTAAAGCGCGTCATGTACCTAGAGGACTAACAGATCATGGCGACTAAAGTTCTGATGGAAGCTCTGTCACCCACGATGGAAGAAGGCCGCCTCGTGAAGTGGCTAAAAAATGAAGGCGACCAGGTGAAGAGCGGCGACGTTCTGGCCGAGGTGGAGACCGACAAGGCTGTGATGGAACTCGCTGCGCGCGGCGATGGAGTGCTTCGCAAGCGGCTCGCCAACGAAGGGGATTCGGCTGCGGTCGGAACGCTGCTCGGCGTTGTTGCCGGCGCGAACGAGGACATTACCGCTCTCGTGAACGCGGCCGGCCCCACGCCGGTGGCGTCGGACAACAGCAAGCAGCCTTTAGGCAAGCCGGCGGACGCCGGCGATGTCATCGCAGAAGCTAAGGAATTCGAGGGAGTGACCTCGATTCCAGCGCCCGCGTCGCCGGGCCAGTCGCAGGGCGAAGCGTCGACACCACCGCAAGAGCGCGAGCGGCGCGGTCATCAACGAATCGACACCGCAGCTCACGCAAGCGAAAGCGGCGCTGCGCCGACCGGGTCGGGGCGCCCGAGATCGTCGCCTCTGGCCCGTCGGCTGGCTTCAGAGCGCGGAGTCGATCTTGGAGCGCTGCACGGGTCGGGACCTGGCGGAAGAATCGTCAAGCGGGACATCGATCAGGCGCCCGCGGCCGCCGCACCAGCGGCGACAAAGCGCGCGGTGCGGTCCGGAGACTACCAGGACATACCGCTGTCGCAGATGCGCAAAACGATCGCAAAGCGCCTCAGCGAATCCATCGGCCCGATACCGACTTTCTACCTCACGGCGGAGTTCGACATCACGCGCGTCGCCGAAATGCGCGAGGCCATGATTGCCGAAGGCGCTGATTACAAAGTCTCGTTCAACGATATCGTCGTCAAGGCGACGGCCACTGCTCTGGCGCAGCACCCCGAAGTCAACGCGCATTGGACGGGTGATGCGATCCGCCAGTTCAACCGCGTGCACGTCGGCATGGCTGTAGCAGTAGACGAAGGACTCATCACGCCTGTGATCTTCGACGCCAACGAAAAGGGCCTCGCAGACATAGCCGCGGAAGCACGCTCGCTTGCTGGTCGTGCACGCGAGCGCAAGCTCAAGCCTGAGGAGTACACTGGGTCGACATTCTCGGTTTCCAATCTCGGAATGTTCGGGATCGACCAGTTCACAGCGATCATCAATCCGCCCGAAGCCGGCATTCTCGCCATCGGCGCGGTTGAAGACAAGCCAGTCGTCGTCGACGGCGATCTTGTCGTACGGAAGCGGATGCGCATCACGATGAGCTGCGATCATCGCGTCATAGACGGCGCGACCGGTGCAAGGTTCCTTCAGACGCTACGCAGGTTGATGGAGAACCCATTGATGCTTGTATTCTGAGTCACAAATGCTGAATCACGATGCGTTGTCGCGCTCGATACCACGCGTCATCTGACCTTTTCTGGGAATTGCGATGTCTTCTTATGATGTGATTTTCATTGGCGGCGGGCCGGCTGGCTACGTCGGCGCGATTCGCTGCGCACAGCTCGGCATGTCGGTGGCCGTTGTGGAGAAGGAGGGACTTGGCGGAACGTGCGTGCTCTGGGGCTGCATCCCTGCGAAAGCGCTCCTCGAGTCGGCCCTGTTAGCAGAGAAGGTCAAAAAGGGCGCGGAATTCGGCGTTGCGGCTGGTGAGGTGAAGCTCGACTACGGTGTTGCAATGAAGCGCTCGCGCAACGTGAGCAATCAGAACTCCAAGGGAGTCGAGTTTCTATTCAAGAAGAACAAGATTACCTGGATCAAGGGCACTGCGCGCATCGCGGCGAAAAACACGGTTTCTGTCAAGATGGCCGACGGCAAGGAGGAAAAGCACGACGCACGGAAGGCAATCTGCATCTCGACCGGCTCGCGCGTTAAGGGACTACCCCAGGCCGGGTTCGAGCTGAACAAGTCGACCATCCTTTCCTCGGACGAGGCGCTGACGCTCGAAGCCGCGCCGAAAACGATGGCGATTATCGGCGCTGGCGCGGTTGGCTGCGAGTTCGCCGACGTTTTCGCCGCTTTCGGCACACAGGTCACCATCGTGGAAATCGCGAAGCAGTTGCTTCCGCTGGAAGACGACGACGTGGGCGTCGAGTTGGCGAAGGCTTTCAAGAAGCGCGGCATCACGATGCTCACGAGCGCAAAACTATCTGACGTGAAGGCCGGCAAGTCGTCAGTGAAGTTCAATGTCGAGATAGATGGGAAGAAGCAGGCCCTGGAGGTCGAGACGGTTCTCGTCGCGGCTGGTCGCGCACCCAATATCGAAGACATCGGTGCAAAGGAGCTGGGCGTCGCAATGACCGATCGCGGCTTCATCAAGATCAACGAGCGGATGGAAACATCGGTGAAAGGCATCTTCGCCATTGGCGACGTTGCCGGGCCGCCGATGCTTGCGCACAAGGGCGAACGTGAGGGTATCGTATTCGCCGAATACCTCGCGGGTCTGCCGCACGTTCACAAGGTGAATTACGGCAACATACCGAACGCTACGTACTGCCATCCGGAGGTCGCGTCGATCGGTCGCACCGAACGTGAGCTCAAGGAAAAGAACGTTGCTTACAAAGTCGGAAGGTTCCCCTTCTCCGCCAATGGTCGCGCACGCACCTCGGGCGAGACCGATGGCTTCGTCAAGATCCTCTCAGATCCGAAGTACGGCGAGATACTCGGGGCGCACATAATCGGAGCGCACGCGACTGAGATCATCCACGAGCTTGCCGTCGCGCGCGAGAACGAGTTCACCGTCGAGGAAGTCGAGCTGGCGATTCATGCGCACCCGACACTATCAGAAGCCATTGCTGAAGCTACGCTGGACTCGCTCGGCAAGATGATCAACTTCTGATCGATGGCTGAGAGGGAGTTGCTGGTGCTGAACCTCGGCGAGCGATCGTACGCCGAGGTTCTCGCGTTTCAGCGAGATGCGGCGGCGCGAAGGATTAGCGGCGAGATGGATCAGGATCTGCTCATTCTTGTCGTGCACCCGCCGGTTGTAACTCTGGGTCGCAAGAAGGCCGACAACAAGCTGCCGGTGAGTGAGGAATTCCTGCGTTCACGCGGCATTGAGCTGTTCGAGGTCGAGCGCGGTGGCGGCGTGACGTTTCACGGTCCGGGCCAGCTCGTTGGATATCCAATTTTCGATCTCCAACGACACAAACTGGACCTGCACTGGTACCTGCGCCAGGTCGAAGAGGCACTGATCCGCACCGTCGCCGCGTACGACATCGCCGCAGAGCGTAATGCCGGGTTCACCGGCGTGTGGACCGCCGGACGCAAGATCGCATCGATCGGAGTGCACGCACGCACCTGGGTCACCTGGCATGGCTTCGCGCTGAACGTCACAACGGATCTGTCTTACTTCAACCTGATGACGCCGTGCGGCATCGACGGAGTGGTGATGACATCGATGACCCACGAGCAACCTCATCGATCGCTTACGGTCGATGAGGTTGCGACGGAAGCGGCCAGACAATTCGCCACGTTATTCGACCTGGACGTTCGCGTGGTAACCGACGTCCCGTAGTTAGCGCGACTCCGCACGCCGCGGCAGCAACTACGGTCGCGAGGGTAGGGCGCGGATGCATCCGCGCCGTACCGAAAATGCGATCGAATGCGGAAATTGATCCGTCGGGTTGGATGCGATACGGATCGACGCGTTGGACGTATGGCGCGATACGGATCGACGCGTTGGACGCACGGGGGCGATATGGATCGACGCGTTGGACGTATGGGCGCGATCGGTTTCGGTCATACGTTAAGGGGCCAGGGGCGGCATAGCCGCCCCCTACGGGATCGCGCAATGGGCGTCGCACGCGATCGAAAATTCGTCACGATCCCCGATCGCTATTCCAAAAATCGTCGCCGTGTTTAACGTTGGGGCGTCGCGTCGGCCCGTCAATGGATTGCTGCGTTTTGGGGAACGGCGAATTCGGACGCGCCCAGCGGCACGCGCCGCCATGGAAGCTCTCGCTGCTGCTGCATGGGACTCAACCGCTTTTGGACGTTACGTGCCGCCGCCGCGTGCGCGGGCTGCGCATACATCCCTCGTAAGTCTGTTGGCAACGCTACGCTCACAACCCGCCGATAACACGCAGGTCGCGAGAGACGTTGCGCAGGTGCGTACGATGTACGACTCGATTCTGCGCGACCGGTACGATCGCCCAGAGCCACGCCTGGCCGATCTCGACCAACTACAGACGATCGCCGCGGGGTTCCCGGACCGGGCGACGTTCCTCTCGGCACTCGCGCTCGAACCGCCCAGCTCTACGCAGGACTTTGCCGGCGCATCTGCCGGAGACACCGACGATACGCTCGTGCTCAGCACTGTCCATTCGGCAAAGGGGAAGGAATGGGATGCTGTCTTCATAATCTCTGCAGTCGACGGCCTCTTCCCTTCAACGCGCTCGCTCGGCAGTGACGACGACTCGCAGGAAGAGCGACGGCTCATGTACGTGGCGATGACGCGTGCGCGCAATCATCTAAGCGTGG
>JBDTIP010000257.1:0-5290 GCA_039936295.1 Gemmatimonadaceae bacterium | reverse complement strand
AGCCACACCAGCGCGCCGATGTAACCAAGCAGCGCCAGTTTCGTGTAGAGAAGCAGCGCCACCGCAATCCAGTACAGGTTGGCGCCATAACCAATGAAACCGAACCAGAATCCGACCCGCGCTGCCTGCCACCCGTGTCCGCCGCGATCGGCCGCGCGCGCCACAATGAGCGACACCGGGACCAGACAGAGCAACGCGGGAATTATCAGCTTGAACGGCGGAAACGCAATTGCAAACAACGCCGCAGAACCAAGCGCGGCGAATGCCTCGGCGCGTGTCGGAACCAACCCGCCAGCGCGAATCACGAACGGATTTCGCGCCCTTCTTCGGCCGACTGGTACACCGATTCGACCAGTCGCTGCACAATGATCTGGTCGGATGGCGCCTCGTACGGAATCTCATCGTGAACGAGCGCGAAAAAATGAGCAAGCTCTGCACGATAGCTCTGAATGAACGCGCTCTCCCGTGCGGCCGCTCCAGTGGGCGATACGTCGGTGGGCCTGCCGTTCAGCAGCTTGACAACGCGAAGCGGTGCCAGTCGAGCACTGCCGCGCGACGCACGCGTCTCAAACCACCAACGGTCGTCTTCGCCGACGTAATTCCAGGCGACGTCCGCGGTGAACAGCAATCCACCGGCAAGCTCGATCTGGGCAGTCAGTCCGTCCTCTACTGCGGACGCTCCAGGGCCGCGGTCGAACTGCGCGCTCACGCGCACCGCATCCGGAAAATCCATGAGCCACAAGGCCAGATCGAGCAACGGATAGCCGAGGTCCAGAAATGCCCCGCCACCAGCCTCCGGACGCCGGTAACGCCAGCCCCCCTGCGGGCCGCGAAACTGGTAGTGGCCGCCGCGGATTCCAGTGATTGCACCAAGCTCGCCACCGCGCATGAACCGTTGGAGTTCCTGAACGTCGGTCCTGAAGCGATGGTTGTTGCCAACAACCACCTTGCGCCCGGCCGCATTGGCCGCGGTAACGATGCGCTCGACTCCGCCCGATGTGAGCGACAGCGGACGTTCGCACAACACGTCGACGCCGGCGCGAATCGCAGCGAGCACGTGCGGTTCGTGCAGATGGTTGGGCGTCGCGATCACGACGGCGTCGACCTTGTCGAAGTCAAACAGGTCGTCGATATCGGTGAACACGTCGCGAACGCCGAAGCGATCGGCGAGTGCACGGGCTTTGGGGCCGTCGTTGTCGCATAGCGCGACCAGGCTGGCGCCGCGCGCCTTTGACAGCAGCGGTAAGTGCGCGATCTGCGAAATCGCGCCGGCGCCCACCAGGGCAACGCGCACAGGAGCCGTGGATGCCATCGTCTAGATCACCCGTCCTATAGTGGTTCCCGGATAGTAAGTGCGAAGGATTGTAAGTGCGTCCTGCCCTGCCCGCGCGCGCGCGATGGCTCCCCACTGATCCATGCCTACACCGTGCCCGTTGCCAGATCCGTTTATGACGAGCCTCACCAGACGCCCCACGCGATCAGTCGTCTGGTCGAACGTGAACAAGGTGCTTGGCAGTATGTCGCCGCCAGTGGCTCGCAACACGAACCGAACATCATTGCCACGAACCGTGAAACTGCCTCGATCGGTTACGAAGACCAAGCCCGCAACACGCCCCGAAGCCGTTCTGCCAGTCTCGGTGATCTGGCGGAGCGTACCAATGTCGCCGCGCCGAGCCAACGAGTACTGCGGCAGATACCTGTCCAGAAGCGAAGCAAGGGCGTTTGCATCGATGGTGCGCGTCCAGTGAAACCGTGGCGCGTCCTCGCCATAATAATGATCGGTGCCCGGAATTCGATCGCTCACTGAGACAAGGTACGGCTCGTCGGCACTTCGCCATACCTCGCTGGCGGCAGCTGTTGCTCCACCGGAGTTGGCGTGATACGGTGCGTTGATCACCTTGCCGTCGTACATCATCACCATGTTATGCGTTGCTGCTACGGCGGCGTCCGACAGCGGTCGCTCCGCGTCGACGCCGCCATACACCTGATCGGTGACGGTTGCAACCATGTCGTACGGTCGCGAATCATCCATGCGCGTGTAGGTGAAGCTGCGAGCGGCGATCGCCTGCGCCTCGACCGCCGCGCTCTCGATGGAAGTACGATCAGTGCCGATCTCGAGCGGAACCACTCCTCGCAGATAATCCTCAACCGCGACCCGATTGATGACCGACAGCGCTTCACCCGACGCTGCCACACCGATCTCGCCACGGTAGCGATGGCCGCCAAAGCTGACGAAGGCGCCAGCCTCAGCCGGACGCGCTATGAGCGGCCCGCGCGTCGGATTGATCGACGAGCCGCTACTTACGATCAACCCGTCTCGCATGACGGCCGTGAAGCTATCGCCACCACGCAGCGTCGCAACGAGCTTGCCGCTAGGGCTGTCGTATACGCCGACCGCGCCAGTAGCAGATATGCGCACGGAGCCGCGGCCGAGCGCGACGGCGATGCGCACCATGTCATCGTTGACCGAGCGACTGACTCCGCCGACGGGTATCGAGTTGGCCTGCGCAGGTTTAGTGGCGTGCCCTATGATCGTGGGAAGGACGGTGACCGGAATGTCAGCTACCTTCGCGGCCGCAGCTGTATCGGTACCGGTGCTGGAGTCGAGTGGTAGATCGAGCGGCGGTATGTTGCTGCGCGGCTGAGACGGCGCAGCGGCGACGGGCGTGGACGCCTCGGTAGAACGCTTCGGCGCGCCGGCGCACGCGCCAAGCAGGATCGTAGCGAGTACAAGCGTATTCTTCACGTTCATAAGACGCCCGGGAGTCACCGTCCGAAACTTCCGATCGTTGTCGCCACGAGCGGAAGCTGGCGCCGCAGCGATACGGCGACGTCGCCGGCCGGCGCGCTGATCACACGAACCGATTCAGCTACGAAGTCATAGTCATCCACCACCTCGCGCGGGATCACCTCGACCAGAGTCCCGGGGGCAAACGGCCGGTCCAGAAATGTGAGGCCATCGATGTCGTCGGCCTGCCACGGCAAGCGCGCCACCGCGAGACCGGTAATGTCGTCGAGACTGTCCACAAGCGCCTGAACAGGCGCTCCCAACCGCGCCTCATAACGCTCGGCGGTTATCATGCGCTGCAGATCGGTGACACGCTCGAGCCGATCACGCTTGACGGATTCCGGCACGTCGTCGGCCAGCGCTGCGGCGCGCGTTCCTTCCTGAGGAGAATACGTGAAGACGCCAACACGCTCGAACTGTACTTCTTCGAGGAACGCCATGAGCTGATCGAAGTCTGCTTCCGTCTCTCCCGGAAACCCAACGATGCATGTCGTCCGAATTGCGACCTGTGGCACAGCCTCGCGGAATCGTGCGACGTTCGCGCGTATCGTGCGCGCTCGCTCGGGCCTCCGCATGCGCTCCAGCACCGCATCGGACGCATGCTGGATCGGCATGTCGATGTACGGCATGATGCGAGGCTCGCGCGCGACCAGGCTCAAGAGCTGCGGAGTGATGCCGGTCGCGTACAGATACAACATTCGAATCCACGGAATCGTCGTCTGGTCGATAAGCATCTGCAGGACATCCGGGAGACGCACCTGGCGATCACGGATGTCTCTGCCGTAATGCGCGAGGTCCTGCGCGACCAGATTGATCTCGCGAGCACCCTGCATCTCGAGCAGCTGTGCTTCCGCCACGATTTCTTCGGGCGAGAATGACCGGTGCTTGCCACGCATCAACGGGATCGCGCAGAACGCGCACCCGTGATCGCAGCCCTCGCTCACCTTGAGGTACCGTACGTGCGGCAGGTCGCCACTGTACAGTCGAACTCCGGGGTGCTCCAGCATCGGGTCGCCCGTGAGCACGCCGCGACTTACCAGCTCCTCTATCAGGCGATCCGTTTCCGAGGCGCCGAGGAACAGGTCGACTTCAGGAAGCGCGGCTTCAAGCTCGCCCTTGTGACGCTGTACCATGCACCCGACTGCGACCACGGTGCTGCACGAGCCCGACGTCTTGTACTCACCGGCTTCGACAAGCGCATCGATCGATTCCTTCTTGGCCGCATCGATGAAACCGCACGTGTTGACGATTATGACATCGGCTTCGCTGAGGTCGGTGGTAATCTCCCCACCATACGCGGCGAGCTGTGCCAGGTAACGCTCCGAATCCACGGTGTTCTTGTCACATCCGAGCGTGACGAGACCGACTCTCATGCGCCGAGGAATGATTCGAGCGCGCGCTTCTTGGAGTGGTGACGCAGCTTGAGCAAAGCACGATCCTTGATCTGGCGCACGCGCTCGCGCGTCACACCGAGAACCTCACCAATCACTTCGAGTGTCATGGGTTCGTCGCCAGTGAGCCCGAAGTACATCCGTAGCACGCGCGCTTCGCGTGGCTTGAGTATGAGGAGCGACTGGTGAACCGTCTCGATCAGCGCCTTCTCAAACGCTTCCTCGTCGGGAAGAAGCCGATTGGTGTCTGCGAGGTGATCGATGAGAGAGTTGTCTTCGCCCGGCGTCATCGGCGCGTCGAGTGAAAGATGCGTATGCGAGATCGCCATCGTGCGCGCGACCTCCTCTTCGGAGATGCCCATCCCTTCGGCAATCTCGAGGTGCGTTGGTTCCCTGCCCAGATCCTGCAGCAGAGCCGCGGCGCGCTTACCAATCCGATGCAGATCGCCGGCGCGGTTGAGCGGCACGCGTACTATACGCGACTGCTCGGCGAGCGCTTGCAGAATCGCCTGCCGAATCCACCACACAGCGTACGATATGAACTTGATCCCTTTGGTCTCGTCGAAACGCCGAGCGGCGCGCATGAGACCAAGGTTCCCCTCGTTGATCAGGTCCGAGAGATTGACGCCCTGATTCTGATATTTCTTGGCGACCGACACGACAAAGCGAAGATTGGCGCGAACGAGCCGGTTCATCGACTCTTCGTCGCCAGCGCGGATTCCGATCGCCAGCTCAGCCTCCGCCTCCCGCGTTATCAGCGGGAATGCGCTGATGTCGCGGAGGTATTGATCCAGCAGTCCTTCGTCAACGATGTCCTTTCGCTTGGCCGGCAGCTTCATTCGTTCTAATTCTACCTAGCCTTCAACGAGTTGAAAGGGGCGCGTAGCTACAGGATGTGCTCGGCGCGAAATCGATTCTACCGAACGATCGTTCCAAACCGTTTCCATCGCGCATTGGTGAGCCAGCTCAACTCGGACGCGCTATCGGGCCGATAGCTGTAATACACGAACATGGGCCGGCCGCGAACGAGCGAGTCTGGAACGAAGCCCCAGTAACGACTGTCCAGTGAGTTGTCACGATTATCGCCCAGCACGAAAAGATCACGTGCGGG
>JBDTIP010000256.1:0-2962 GCA_039936295.1 Gemmatimonadaceae bacterium | reverse complement strand
TGACGGGGACCAGCGATCTGGCGACAATCGATACGGTGTGATCGGTTGCTTGCGGGGTGATCACCCTGTAGATGTTCTGCGAAAGTATGGTCGCTGCGGTGATGAGGATCATCGACCCGGGCACTATTGCTGTCAGCAGGCCGGCCGCACCAATGGCTCCCAGAGTCCATGATCCGAAGGAATGTTCGACTATCCGTAAAAGCGCCAGGTCTGCATCAGCACCCTTGAGACCCGGAACCACAAGTACAGCGGCGAACCCAGTGAAGAACACGAACAACACCACGAGCTGGTACAACGGAAGAATCACGGCGTTCTTGCGAAACACATTCTCGTTGCGCGCCGTATACACGCCCGCGAAGAACTGCGGCCACATATAGAACCCGGCGCCAGTCAACACCACTGTCGAGATGAACCACGCGGGGCTCATACCGGCGCCGGGGAGCGTCAGACTGCCGGGCTTCGCGATCTCGATCGCCCGGAACATCGCGCCGTAACCGCCGAAATAGTGCATCGGCAGGTAAACACCGATGCCGACCGCGGCAGCAAGTATCATCACGTCCTTTAGCGCCGCAGTCCAGGCTGAGCCGCGCACTCCAGAAACAACGACGTACACTACGAGTGCGACGCTCGACGTCCATATCGCGACTGGCTGCGTCACGACTCCAGCGGAGGCTTCCGATACAATTATGCCAAGTCCCTTGAGCTGCAGCACGAGATATGGCACCAGTGCAGCTACGCTCACGAGCGCCACGATGACTCCAAGCGCCGGACTGTCGTACTTGGCGACAAAAAAGTCAGCTTGCGATACCAGCCGGCGAGCCTGTGCGTAACGCCAGATGATCGGCAGCAGAAAGTACGAAAAGCTGTATGCGATCGTTCCGTAGCACAGAATGTAGAACGCTGGTGCTCCCTTACCGTATGCCCAGCCGCTGCCGCCCAGAAATGTGAACGTGGTGTAGATCTCGCCGGCCATTAGCAGGAAGACGAAGATCGAGCCAAAGCCGCGCCCGCCAACGCTCCACTGCTCGAGACTCATCGTGTGGCCTCGCCGCGCCATCAGCCCAAGCGCGATCGCGAGCACGAAAACACCGATAATGACGCCGAGCGCCGGCGTCACTTCACGCTCGAACTATCCACGCCAGCAGACGTGCTGGCAGCTTCAGAGTCATGCGCGTTGTCGAGGGAATAGACAATCGCCATGATGAGCGACGTCGCAATCACCCACATCACCACCCATGCGAGCAGGAACGGAAGTCCCAGGATATACGGCTGTACACGGTTGGCGAACGGGATTCCGCCGAGCATGCCAATCGTCGGAATCACCGCGAGCCAGCGATAGCGTCTCATCCAGCGGAGACGAGCTCGTGCGCAGCCGCAACGAAAACGCGCGTACCGTAGTTGAGTGCGCGCTCGTCGATGTCAAATCGGTCGTGATGGTGCGGGTACACGATCCCACGCTCCTCGCATCTTGCGCCGACATAGAAGAATGCGCCCGGCGCCCGCTGTTGATAGGCGGAAAAGTCCTCGCCGCCCATTACGGGAATTGCTTCGGTCAGAAACTCCGCTCCCAGTCCGCTGATCACCGCTCGACGCAGCAGATCGCTGGCGCGCTCGTCATTTATGACGGGCCGATATCCGCGCTCGTACTCGAACGTGTATCCCGCACCATGCGCCGACGTAACGCCGGCCAGAATACGCTCGATGAGCCTCGGCATATCGTCGCGCAATGCAGGGTTGAAGGTGCGTACGGTACCTTCAAGCTCGACCGAGCCCGGTATGACATTATGCGTGGTACCGCCTGCGATGCGCGTGATCGACAACACCGCTGAATGCAGCGGGTCCACATTTCGCGCCACCACATGTTGCAGGTTCGTGATCACCTGCGCAGCTACCGCGATTGGGTCGATAGTCTGATGCGGCATCGCAGCGTGACCGCCACTTCCCGTTATGGTGATGCGCACGACGTCAGGCGCAGCCATGAGCTCGCCAGATTTGACCCCTACCTTGCCGACTTCCAGTGGCAGCCACAGGTGCGCGCCAATCACCATGTCAACGTCGTCCAGCACGCCGGCGTCTACGAGCTCCTGTGCGCCGCCTGGAAACTTCTCTTCAGCATGCTGAAAGATGAAGCGCAGCTCACCGGCCAGCGAATCGCGCTGACCCGCCAGCACCTTGACCGCTCCGAGTAGCATCGCGGTGTGACCATCGTGACCACAGGCGTGCATCGTGCCCGGCACGCGCGACACGAAATCGTGCGTATTGCGCTCTTCGATTGGCAGTGCGTCAATGTCGGCGCGCATCGCGAGCACCGGGCCAGAAGATTTACCCGTGAGCTTCGCAACCACACTCGTCGCCGTGGGACGCGTAATTTCGAGGCCGCCAAAACCTTCGAGCGTGTCCGCTATGAACTGAGCGGTGCGCTCTTCGTGAAAGGATTGCTCCGGATTCTGGTGCAGGTAACGACGCCAGCCTATTACCTCTTCGGCAACTGACTCCAACGTTTCATTCGATGCAACTGAAGCCGCCATCACACTATCCTCCATGAGCCGGGAGATGTTGCAGAATTGGCGCATTTCACCGCGCCCTGCACCTTTGAATCGCTACCAGATCTTTACACGGTCCGCGGGAGGCAGGTACATCTTGTCACCGGGCTTCACGTCGAACGCCTTGTCGAACGCATCGTTGTTGATGAGCGGAACGAACGCGCGGTACATGCCGGGCGAATGCGGGTTCGAGAGAAGCTGCTGCCGGAGAGCCGCGTCACGCATCTTGGTGCGCCAGATCTGCGCGAAGCCAAGGAAAAAACGCTGATCGCCCGTGTAGCCGTCGATCACAGGTGCAGGCTTCCCGTGCAGTGAGATGTGATAGGCGCGATACGCCTGCGCGAGTCCGCTCAAGTCGCCGATGTTCTCACCCATCGTCAACTGGCCGTTTATGTGCAGCGAGTCAATTGGATTTATCG
>JBDTIP010000255.1:0-5190 GCA_039936295.1 Gemmatimonadaceae bacterium | reverse complement strand
TACCCGGGCTGTTCCATCTCGCCCCGTACAGGCGCGCTCCCTCACCATCGAACGCCGAGGATGCGTATTTCGTCTTGACCAAGCGCCAGAGCTGCACGGATTAAGTGGGAATTCCGTGTTCGAGGCGACCGATCAGATTCTCCACTTCGATTGCACCAATGTCGGTCATCGCAAACTCCAGCGGACTGTTGCCGCCGAGAGCTCGAAGCGGTGATGTCAGCCACTGGCGCGCACCGTCCGCATTCCCCTCAAACAGCTCAATGGCGCGCGCGAATACGCGAGAGGTGCGGACAAGACGATCGGATTCGTCCGGCTCGAGACGTCCCGCTGCTTTTCTCCTGGCAAGAGTTCGCTCAGGAATCGCTACGAAGTGAGCCAGAAGATGGTACGGCAACTCCGTGTTGCGCTGAAATCGCTCGAACGCCGAATAGCTCAGACCGCGCTGGATCAAGGCTACGATGTGAACGGAGTCATATCTACGCAGACCGAAGAGCGCTACGTAAAAATGCCCCAGGTGTCGTCCGGTGCGAACGCGCTTCCACAATTCCGCGATGTCGGCGGACATCTCGGCTGAGGCTAGCACTTGAACTCCGGTAGTTTCGGCATATGGCGGAACTTACTATGCCATATGGCAGAAAGCAACGGGAACGGCTTGCCGCGCTCCGAATAACCTCGCTCCCTAGGTCGCGCAGAGTCACTGACTCTAATCGCTGTACCATACTTCAAAGAAACGATCCGCCATGGGGCTCCACATAATCGTCTCCACCGATTCGTATCCGTACTCAAATGTGAAAGTGGGTTGATTCAACCGCTATTTTCTTGGCGCGCGCAAACGGGCGCGGACCCGCATCGACACCCACCATATTACGAGCCCGAGTATCGCCCATGGCAGCAGCAGTGCGACCACATAGACCATAGCTGAAAGGGATGTTCCGATTACACCGAACGAGGCGCGAAGCGCGCGCCCCACGGGTGCTGTCACCTGTGCGCCGATCGACCTCGTGCGATCCGTAAGCGTCAGCGTGATCGACGAGAGAGCGATCTGCTGGTCGTAATAGCGCTGCTCACCTTTCATCTGCTCCAGCTCCGTGACAGCGCGAGCGAGCTCGCGTTCCACATCCAGCACGTCCGTCAGCTTCGCCGTTCTTTCATTGAGCAAGGAACGAAGACGGCCGACCTCCTCTTCCTTCACAGTGAGACGTGTCTGGAGATCGGTGTATTCCTTCGTGACGTCCTGCGTGTTGACCGCTTCGCTCCTCACATCGCCGAGTTGGCGAAGCGTGGCAACAGTGTTGGCAAAGCTATCCGACGGCACACGTATGCTCAGTTCTGCCTGGCGACGACCATCCGCGTCCTGACTGAGCTTGCTATCTGCGAGCAGGGCGCCATGTTGCCTGACAATACTGTCCGCGAGGTGCATCGAGCTCTGGATGTCTTTTACTTCGATCTCGAGCTCTGCAGACCTGATCAGCTTTTGCGCATCCCAGAACGACGACACGCTTGGCGTCGATCCGGCTTGAGCGATGGTGCCGAGGGCTTGGGGCGCGGCATCAGCGGTCGGCATCGGCGCGACGATAGCGCTGGCGGCGGGACTGGAACGAGCGCGATCTCCCGCAGGGCCACACGCTTCCAGAAGTACGAAGCAGGGAATCGCAAGCCAGAGTTGAAACCGTGAAGCCATACGCCATGCTCCGCGCAATGAGTGAGCGATTGTGTTGAGAATGTGTTGGCTGATAGAGCCAACGTCAATCAATAGCTCCCTCAACGTGCAGCCCGTCTCTGACCAGAACCAGAAGTCTTTACGGAAAAGCCCTCCCAGGCATGTAGATTTAGCCGCCTTCTGAGCGGCCGACACCTTCACGGCTGGCTTAACCCCGTGCCCATAATGCCTGCGTCCTCGCGCCGCCTGATGCTGATCGGCTCGATCCTCGGCTCTGGCGCCGTGTTCATCGAGGGAAGCGTGACGAATGTCGCGCTTCCGGCGATCGCGCGAGATCTGCATCTCGGCATCGCCGGTCTGCAATGGACACTAAACGGATACCTGCTGACGCTGAGCGCGCTCATCCTGCTCGGCGGAGCGCTGGGAGACCGGTTTTCGCGTCGCAGAGTCTTTGCGTGGGGGCTGGTCGGGTTTGGAATCTCTTCTCTGGGATGCGCGGTCGCGCCGAATCTGACGTTGCTGGTCGTCGCGCGCGTGTTTCAAGGAATCGCCGGCGGATTGTTGGTGCCGAACAGTCTGGCGCTTCTGGAATCCACATTCACTGGCGAAGCACGCGGAGCCGCCGTGGGTCAATGGGCATCGTGGTCGGCCGTGTCCACAGCCATTGGACCGCTGCTCGGCGGATGGGTCGTGGATGCGACATCGTGGCGATTCGTGTTCGTTATCTCAGTGCCGTTTGCGATTGTTGGTGCGATCGCTGTGACCATCGCAGGCAGAT
Source organism: Gemmatimonadaceae bacterium (assembly GCA_039936295.1). Lineage (GTDB taxonomy): Bacteria > Gemmatimonadota > Gemmatimonadetes > Gemmatimonadales > Gemmatimonadaceae > Fen-1247. Next base: position 2,752 of record JBDTIP010000255.1, on the reverse strand, counting down.
CTACCGAGGAGGCCCCGGTGACAGCGGACGGCATCGATTACACAGGTGCAGCGCTCATGACGCTTGGCCTCGCGGCCGTAGTCGGCGCACTCATAATCGGACCTGACCGCGGCTTCACGAATCCCTTGCCACTATCGCTCGGTATGGGCGGAATCGCATTGCTCATCGTGTTCGTCGTTGTCGAGGCTCGCACGAAGAACCCGCTGATCCCGCCAGATATCTTCAAGTCGCAAGAATTCGTTGGCGTGAATGCAACCACATTCATGATTTACGCCGCGTTGAGCGGGCTCTTCTTCCTGTTGATGCTACAGCTCCAGGACGTACTCGGCTACAGTGCGCTGGCAGCTGGTGCATCGCTGTTGCCCATCAACGTGCTGATGCTGATCATCTCGCCGGGTGCGGGGCGCTGGGCCGAACGACATGGGGCGCGGTTGCCAATGGCGGGCGGATCGCTCGTTGCCGCGGGCGGCATGCTTCTCTTCGCTCGCGTGCGCCCAGGCGCGACTTACGTGACATCGGTTCTTCCGGCGGCGGCGGTCTTTGGCGTGGGACTGTCGATTCTCGTCGCCCCGCTCACCACGGTGGCTCTGGCTTCTCTCGGAGAGAAGCGCGCCGGTCTCGCGTCGGGCGCGAACAACTACGTAGCGCGACTCGCAGGCTTGTTGGCGACAGCGATAATTCCATTGGCGGCGGGACTTGGCGGCGTCGAGCATCTGACCGGCATCCGACTCGCCAGTGGGTTTACACGCGCGATGTTCATCTGCGCGGGCTTGTGCGCCGCCGGCACTGCGATCTCGCTGCTTACGATCGGGAGGAAGAAGGTCGGCTAAGCGACACCTGTCATCGCGAGTAGCGCTGCCTCATTTATCGCATCCCGTAATGCAATCCGCCTACTGCGCGTCAATCTCCTCTATTCGTCTCTGATGCCGGCCGCCATCAAATGGTGTATTCAACCACGTCTCCAGAATCTGAATCGCGAGCTCCTCAGACACCATTCGCTCGCCGACAGAAAGCACATTCGCATTGTTGTGTCGTCGACCCAGCTCCGCGGATTCGACGTTCCAGCACAACGCAGCGCGTACCCCCTTGACGCGATTGGCGACCATCGCTTCACCATTCCCGGATCCACCGAGTACGATCCCGCGCTCTGTATCACCGGTCGCAACTGCTACGGCCACCGGATGACAGAACAGTGGATAATCCACTGGCAGCTCGGAATCTGTCCCGACATCCTTCACCTCGTGTCCAAGCTCGATGAGTCGTGCCTTGAACATTTCCTTGTAGCGGAAGCCGGCATGATCGGAGCCGATAGCGATGCGCATTGGAGTCCTGAATGATTGGGATTGAGGATTCGGAATTAGTGTAGCAAGATAGCTTCACGCATCATCTGCCGGCGACACTAGAAGTCACTTAGATGACAGTCTTGAGCGCCGGATACTTGGCGAACGCCCAGGCGGAATGGGCAAGGACGATCACCGCGCAGCCGCCCAGTGCCCACTCCACGCCTACCGCCTTCGCGAGAGCGCCCGAGATGAAAGATCCGATCGGGACGAACCCGACGAACACGAAGATGTATGCGGAAACCACGCGCCCCCGTAGCTCGTCCGGCGCAATCGATTGCAGCAACCCATTCGCTAGTGCGCCCATCAGCATCATCGTGAACCCTACGGCGACAAGCAGGATCGCTGCTGGCAACATGCTGTGCATCATCGAAAACGCGATGATACCGATCGCAAATCCATAGGTGGACCAGACATACAGCTTGCCGCGCGGGATACGTTGCCCCAGCCCGGCAAGAGACAGCGCGCCCATCAGTGCGCCAAGCCCGACGCAGGCTAGCAGTGTTCCGTATCCGCCGGCGCCCGAGTGAAGCACGTTGCGCGCGACTACCGGCATCATCGCCAGAAACGGCATGCCGAAAATCGCGGTGACGCCAAGCACGCGAACGATCGCGCGAATAAGTGGTGCGCTGCGCATGTACCGGAACCCTTCGAGCAATCCTTCCACCGGCGAAGTACCCGTGTCGACTCGCTGCCACGCCGGCACGTTGATCATGAACAGTCCGGCCAGTACCGCCAGATAGCTCATCGAGTTGAGCGCGAAGCACCACTTGGCACCGAGCGTCCCGATGACGATTGCAGCGATGGACGGTCCGATCACGCGGGCGAGATTGAATCCCGCAGAGTTGAGCGCGATCGCGTCCACCAGATCCTCGCGACCAACGAGCTCTACAATGAAACTCTGTCGCGCGGGGATCTCAAAGGCGCTTATGGTGCCGTTTACCGTTGCCAGCAAAATCAACCACGTGATGGTGAGGTGATTGGACGCGGTGAACCACCAGAGTGTCGATGCTTCCAGTAGCAACAGCGTTTGGGCAATCCGGACGAGCTTGAGCTTGTCGTGTCGGTCCGCGACCACGCCACCGTACAACGAGAGCAGCAGGATCGGAAGCGACGAGGCGCCGGCCACGATTCCGACCATGAGCGCACTGTTGGAGAGCTGCAGCGCGAGCCAACCCTCGCCCACCGACTGCATCCAGGTTCCGATGAGCGATAGCGTCTGGCCGCCCCAGAATATCCGGAAGTTGCGATGGATAAGTGGGCGAAAGGGATTGGTTCTGGCAGACGTATCCACGCGGGAAATGTATTGCGTACAGCGTGTATTATTAGATATGCGGTTCCATACCTACTCCAAGTTCAGTCCGGAGATGGCCGACGCGGTCGATCTCCAGTCGCTCCTGGACAAGATGGCC
>JBDTIP010000254.1:0-5612 GCA_039936295.1 Gemmatimonadaceae bacterium | reverse complement strand
GAGATCATCTCGAACGTCGGCGCATCAGCTTGCGGCAAGCCATACAGCTCAAGCCGCACGCCGCTTCGCTTCTCGATCGAGTCAAAGGCGCGACGCACCAGTGCGAGCGCTCCAAGGCCAAGGAAGTCGAACTTGGGAGCACCAATGTAATCGAGATCGTCCTTGTCAAACTGAATGATGGTGCGCCCCATTGTGGTGTGCTCGATGGGCAGATAGTCGCCCAGTGGGCTCGCCGACAGCACGAATCCTCCCACATGCGTCGAGCGCATGCGCGGCAACCCCTCGAACGCACGCATCGCAACCAGGATCGCGCGCCCGCGCGGACTGCTCAGATCCACGCCGAAGCGCTGTGACAGTCCACCTTCTACTTTCTCAACACCCTCAGCCGGATCGAACCGGTGCAGTCGTTTTGACAGTTGCGTGCCAAGCTCGGGCGGATAGCCGAGCGCGCGCATCGCGTCCAGTATCGCGTTGGGCGCGCGATACGTCTGCACGGTACAGGTTATCGCGGAATGGTCGCGATGATACTTGCCGTATACGTAATCGAGCACCTCTTCGCGGCGATCGTGCTCGATGTCCAGATCTATGTCGGGAGCCTCGGTGTATTCGCCACTGGGACCCGGAATGCGCGCCTCGGATAGAAATCGCTCGAACAGCAGGCCGTTCAGGATCGGATCCACCGCCGTAACGCCGAGACAGTACGCAACCGCGGAACTGGCCGCGCTTCCACGGCCCTGGCAGAGAATGTTCCTGCTGCGTGCGAAACGAACTGCATCCCACATGACCAGGAAGAATCCCGCGAAGCCGAGCCGGCGGATGACGGCCAGCTCGTGCTCCAGTTGCGCACGCTGCCTGTCACTCAGCGCCGAGCCCCAGCGTGTATTGGCGCCCTCGTCCACCCTTGCACGGAGATACTCGTCTGCATCGGCGCCATCCGGGATGGGAAACGCAGGCAATGGCGGCCGCAGCCACCGCACGGAGAAGTCGCACTCCGACGCGATGCGCGCAGTCTCCTCGATTCCATCTTCCAGCCCGGTCCAGATTTCGGCCATGCGCGCAGGCGAGTGCAGACGCCACTCTCCGTTTGAATGCAACAGCCCGCGCTCCGTGGCGCGATCGAGATCGAGACCGGCCCGCAGCGCCGTGAGCATGTCGTGTATCAGTCTGCTGTTGCTGTCGAGATAGCGTGGATCGTTGCAGGCCACCCACGGCGTTTCAGCCTTCGCAGCGAGATCCACCAGTGCTCCCGCAAGGGCACTCTCATCACCACACCCACCATGGCGCTGCACCTCCACCGCGATTCGCCCGCAAAATGCCTCTCGCCATTCGTGCAGAGTATGCTCGGCGCACTCCCGCTCTCCGTTGCGGACGAGCTGCGCGATGGCGCCCGAGGCTGGACCGGTCAGGAGATGCAACCCCCCCGCGCGCTCCGCAACGTGCGACCATGAAACGCCCGGCATCCCACGCCGCCGGTTTGCCGCCGACCAGTTACGCAGCGACCCGACTCTCGCGCGCGTGACCAGAGATGCGAGGTTACGGCATCCCTGAATGTCGCGTGCAAGAAGAGCCATCGGCTTCCCATCGACGCGCAGCTCCGCACCCGCGATCAGTTTCATGCCCTGATTGCCGGCCTCGACGCTTGCGCGCACGATGGCGCCCAGATCCGCTGTGTCGGTGATGGCTATTGCTGAGTAGCCAAGCTTCTTCGCGCGAGCGATCAGTGCTTCGGGTGCTACCGCTCCATCGCCGAACGAAAATGCGGTGTGCGCCCGGAGTTCGACGTAGGACGTCAATCCCACCAGCCGTGCATATACCACGCACCGCTGCACGCATCGCGGTACAACCACACGAGACCGCCGTCCTCCACAACGCAGCGAAAATATTCCCGCGCGTACGCGTCGTCCCACCTGCCGCCAGATACCCGGTCCGGTCCGGCTGCTTCGATGATGTCGTACGTCGCGCTGGCATCCCGATACATGCGCGGGATCTCGTCGCCACGCCGGCTGTATGTCGCGACCGAGATGCGCCGCGGCTCCGGCAGAAGCTGTAGCGTGAGCGCCGGCTCGCCACTACGCGACAACGACGCCGCGTACCTGTGCGAGCGCTCCATGACACGCGGCGCGGACAGCGCTGTCCACGCGGTGCGGCGATCCAGCAATGGGTGCGCGCTGTTTTCCGGCTCTACGGCTACGGAGCCCTGATCGTCCATCAGCTGGCCCAGTGCTTCTTCGGCGGCGGACTCGCTCCCGAAGCCGCGATCGAAGACGTCGCCCTGCCGGCCTCCCGTTCCGGCGACCGAATCGACGCGCAGCGTGATGCCGGTCACCGCATCCGGGAATACGATGCGCTCGATCTCCAGGCGCACCAGGCGCATCCACGCCGTCTGACCGGCGGTCGCGCGCGCCGCACGGATCGGATGATCCAGCGTGACTCGATTGGCAAGCGCGAAACTGATCGTCACCGCAACGGCTCCCGTTCCGCGCGCCTTGAGCGCCTCGCACACGTTGCCAAACAACGCGTTGATGACGAACACAAGGCGCTCAGCGCGGCGTATCGCATAGTCGGTCCACTCCAAGGAAGCTTCCGGCAACGCACGCGGCATCGAACCGAAGATTGGACGCGCGTCGTCGGCGCGCGCCAACCGCCAGAGCTTCACGCCTTCGAACCCCAATCGCACTTCGACCTCTTCCTGCGACAGTTGCGCCAGATCGCCACACAGCTCGACACCAGTTCCATCCAGCAGATTGGCGAGCGCGCGCTCGGGACCGAGCACCGCGATGGTGAACGGCGCCAGAAAATCACGGTCGTATCCGTCGCGTACGTACGTGACAGCCTGCGGCGAGTGGCGGGCCGCGACCTCCGCCGCGATCGCAGTCGATGCGACGCCGCACTTCACGCTGCTAGACAGCGCGTTGTGCGCCGTGAACGCGTTGCGCACGCGTTCGGTAGTCTCGCGCGCGGGCAGGCCGCGCAGATCTGCCCACACGAGATCACCGTCGGACAGCACGCGCGGCACGATGGTCAGCAGGGGGGCGTGCAGCGTCGCTGGCGGTGAGACTAGCCAGGTAGGATTATGCAGGCACAGGAAAGACATTATCCGCGGCTAGGCCATCAGCGCGTTCCGCGCCGGTCCGGAAGATCTACCGATAGCGCCAACCGCAGCTCGTCCCTGCGCACGGGAAGCACGATGCGAGCTCTGCGGTTCCAGCCAAGCGACGAGACGCGCACGTCGAGCGTCGCTGCATCTACAGCTGCCGCGTCACCGTGCGGATCTCGGCGCCACACATAACCATGCGGGCGGATCGACGACGATGCGCGCAGCGCTGAAGTGGTGGCGCTCGCGGTGAGTGCGATGCACGCGCCACCACCCTCGTGCGCCGCACGCGAAAGCCGCACGTTCTCGGTGCCTTCCGGATCGGCACCCGCGAGCACCACCACGGCGAAGCCACCAGAGCGTAGCAACGCTTCAGCGGCTCGCAGCGCGTGAAGCCGGCTCTTTGGGCGCAGCAGGATCGGGCCCTCATCCCAGAAGGCACCGGCCATTGTTCCACCGCCATCTATCCACACCGATCGCTCGCCGCCAGCGACCGCGGAGCGACACGCCGAGCGCAGAACCGCGGTGGCGCCACCGCCGGGCGCCCATACCGAAAGCCGCCCGCGAGGAAATCCGCCGCTGGGAAAAACGCTGTCCAGATCGCCGATCCCCGTTGCCACCACCTCAGTCCTGTGACGCTCGAGCGGTACAGCGTCCGGGAATTTGAGATCGAGCAGCTCGCGTAGTTCGCGCAGACTGCGTAGTTCGCGTACGGCGGATGTGGCGGCCATGTCTTTGACTACAAATGTTTGCCTAAATCGAACCTTGGGGGCTAGAATATACCGAATAGATACCGAAAGCAAGATCGAAGCCGACGACCCGCTGATCCAACGAAGCCGCCCTGTCACACGAACATTCCGTATATCCGGCAGAGGGGTCGCCGGGGACTAAGTTCATGGCGGCGCCTTCCACCGGTGTTGTTGCGAGACGCCGAACCAAACGGCCTTGACCTTCTGACTGACACAGATGCTCGTTCTCGCAGCACTCGTGGCTTCGATCGCCGTACCGGCTCCACATGCAGCACCAACGACTCCTGTAGCGCCAACGGTCTATAACGGCCGCGACCATCAAATTCGTGTAGCGCCGCCGCGTCTGAGCGGCGATGTGACGATTGATGGCAAGCTGGACGAGCCGCAGTGGAAGGAGGCCGCGCTGCTCACTGGTTTCTCACAGTTCGCACCGTCGGACGGTGTGCCAGCTGCAGACTCGACTGAGATACTCGTCTGGTATTCTCCAACTGCGATCTACTTCGGCGTGCGCGCTTACGAATCACACGGCGCGGTGCATCCCAATCTGGCGGATCGTGATCACATAGACGCTGAAGATCGCGTCGAGTTTCTGTTGAGCACCTTCAACGACGGACGCCAGGCTTTCGTCTTTCAGGTCAATCCACTCGGCGTCCAGGCCGACGGCACGCTGGTCGAAAGCGGCGCATCCAACAACACAGCTGGCCTTGGCACGATGAACACGTCGACCGGCCGCGCGCTTCCGGATCTGAGCGCGGATTTCGTCTGGCAATCCAAGGGGCGAGTGACGCCGTACGGATACGAAGTGGAGATCCGTATTCCATTCAAGAGCATTCGCTACCAACCGGCAGCGACACAAGATTGGGGCTTCAACGTAACGCGGCACGTGAAGCACTCCGGTTACGATGACTCTTGGGCACCAGCGCGGCGCGCGGCGGCGTCGTTTCTGGGACAGTCTGGTACGCTCGTCGGACTCACCAATCTGCATCGCGGCATCGTGCTCGACATCAATCCCGAGATAACGGAAACGGCAAACGGAACACCGGGAGCGCCCGGCGCGGGATACGGCTACACCCTCCAGCACACCAATGTGGGCGGCAACGTGCGTTGGGGCGTCACCAACAATCTCACGCTGAACGCGACGGCCAAGCCGGATTTCTCACAGGTGGAAGCGGACGTGGATCAGCTGTCATATGATCCACGGCAGGCGTTGTTCTACCCGGAGCGGCGGCCGTTTTTTCTCGACGGCATCGAGCAGTTCACGATGCCGAGCAATCTGATCTATACGCGACAGATCGTGCAGCCGACGGCCGCCGGCAAGCTGACGGGAACGATTGCCGGAACGAACGTAGCCCTGCTCACCGCGGCCGACGACCCGAGGACTTCGGTTACGGGCGCTGATCATCCGCTGTTCGCAATTGGTCGCGTGCAACGCGATCTTGGGAATGCTTCGCGTGTCGGACTGGTATATACCGATCGCGAGGATGGCCAGGATTACAATCGCGTCGCCGGAGCGGACACGAGATTGATCTTTGACAAGATATACACGGTGAGTGCGCAACTGGCGGGAAGCGAGACCGAACTGGCTGGCAAGGCCACAGCGGGGCCATTGTGGAATTTCGCCTTCGATCGCAACGGGCGAACCTTTGGATTGAATTATTCCATTCGCGCGATAGATCCCGAGTTCCAGACGCAGAGCGGATTCATCAGCCGCAACAACATCGCAACAATCGACCTGTCACATCGCCTCTCATACCTCGGACAGCCCGGCG
>JBDTIP010000253.1:0-10271 GCA_039936295.1 Gemmatimonadaceae bacterium | reverse complement strand
CTGTCGCGCGATTGACAAGTATTTCGCACGTGCATTCATTACATGACATTGCTTTGCGCTTCAACCACACTCGGAGATTACATGTCGTCGATGCATCGCACGATCGATGGTGAGGTGCTCGTCCGTCACCTGTCGCTGGACGAGATGATGATCGATCGCGAGCTTCTCGCGCAGCGCGGCCGGACGGCCAGGACTATCGTCAAGGAAGGCCCGGTTCGTCTTGTCCTGATGGCGCTTGCTCCGGGTGGAGATCTTCCCGCTCACCGCACCGATGGGCCGGTGACGATACATGTCACGGACGGTGAAATCGTGTTCCGCGCCGTCGGTGACGAGTACCATCTGATGACCGGCGACGTCCTGGTGTTTGCCGCAGGAGTCGAGCATTCTGCCAGCACCGGAACGGGCTGCGTCTTCCTGCTGACCGTCATGCGCACAGAATCATCATCGGGCTCCGGAGCATCGCCACCGCAAAGCGGCGCGGCATGACACAAGCGATGCGCGACATCGGGGATGAAGATCTGTTTGACACAATGACTTCGTTCTACGCAATCATCGCCGTAGATCCCCTGCTTGCTCCGTATTTCGATCACGTCGACATGAGCGTGCACATGCCACGCATTGTCGCATTCTGGTCCACGCTGTTATTCCACACGCATAGCTACACCGGCAGCGCATTCCGGCCTCACATGGAGATGCCCGATCTCACGGCGGAGCGGTTTGCGTTCTGGGTGTCTACGCTGGAATCGGTGGTAGATGCACGCTTCGCCGGTCCGTCAGCGTCGCTCATGAAGGAAATGGCACACCGTATTGCGTACAGCATGCAACTTCGACTGGGAATTCCACCGTTCGAGCCGTTTCATGCCAGCGTGTAGTGTCCGCCTTACCTGATCCCGCAGAGATCTCTGACGATCGCGTCGTAGAAGCTTCGGGGACGGATCGTTTCCGGCTTGGCGTGTGTAGCGGGAACGTCGAGGACCATGTCGTCGCCAAGCTGGTACCGAACTGCGTCGACGGTGCGCGTCCGGGCGACGCAGTCAAAAACGTTGAGCCCCACCACCGTGTCGAACGTAAGCGTGTCCTTGCCAGCAAGGAAGGACTTCGGCGTGCTGTCCAGCGACTTGATCCACACCTTTCTGATGTTGCCAGCGCGGATGATCGTCGTGGTATCCATGAACATCGCAGTTCCGCCGATCGCGCCAATCCCCGTCCACCGCTGCTGAGCGCCGGCGGGGGTCGCCAAAGAAGCAGCAGCAGCAGTAGCAAGCGCACAGAAGAGGGCGGGGCTACAGATTCCTGCCCGGTGCGAAAGGTTCGGCATCCTGACCAAACTAGAATACATTCCGATCAGGCGCCATCGCAGCGGCCCGGCGTCACTCCTCGCAACGCCATGCCGTAGGAAAGAACGGCTCCCTCGCCACGGCTGGCACGGATGAGACGCCGGGCGTAACTTTCTACGGTTTGCGCCCCTTCCTGAATAACCAATCCGAGAATGGCCACGTACAAGCACGCCACCGTGCCTTCCACTGGTGAACGAATCGGCTACGCCGGCGGCTCACTCCAGGTTCCAAACCACCCGATAATTCCATTCATCGAAGGCGATGGAACCGGTCCCGATATCTGGGCCGCTTCCGTCCGCGTTTTCGATGCGGCCGTCGAAAAGGCTTATGGCGCGGAGCGGCGGATAGAGTGGATGGAGGTTTTCGCCGGCGAGAAGTCGTTCAAAGCCTTCGGAAGCTGGCTCCCCGACGAGACGGTCGACGCGTTCAGCGAATTCAGGGTCTCAATCAAGGGACCTCTAACCACTCCCGTTGGCGGCGGAATACGCTCGCTCAACGTCACGCTCCGGCAGGTCCTCGACCTATATGCGTGCATCCGTCCGGTGCGCTACTTCGAAGGCGTCGGCGCGCCAGTCAAGGAGCCCGAGAAGGTGAACGTGACGATCTTCCGCGAAAATACGGAAGACGTGTACGCCGGCATCGAGTACAAGGCTGGCTCACCGGAGGCCAACAAGCTGCGCGAGTTCCTGCACTCGTCGTTCGGCGCCGAGATCCGCGAGAACTCCGCGCTCGGCATCAAGCCGATGAGCAAGTTCGGCTCGCAGCGGCTGGTGCAGATGGCGCTTGAGTATGCGATCGCGAACAAGCGTCCATCGGTGACGCTCGTGCACAAGGGCAACATCATGAAGTTCACCGAAGGAGCATTTCGCGACTGGGGTTACGAGCTCGCACGCGAGAAGTTCGCGGCGCAGACGATCACAGAGTCCGACCTCAAGGGCGGCAACGCAGCGGGCAAGATCGTCGTTGGCGACCGCATCGCAGATTCGATGTTCCAGCAGTTGTTGCTCCGGCCGTCGGAATACTCGGTCATCGCGACGCCAAACCTGAATGGCGACTACCTCTCCGACGCCGCCGCGGCGCAAGTCGGCGGACTCGGTATCGCACCCGGCGGAAACGTGGGCGATGGAATCGCTGTCTTCGAGGCGACACATGGCACCGCGCCCAAATACGCTGGGCTCAACAAGATCAATCCCGGCAGCGTGATTCTCTCTGGCGTGATGATGCTCGAATACATGGGCTGGGGCGAGGCCGCTACGCTCATCGTGCGTGGCGTGGAAAACGCCATCAAGTCGCGTCGCGTCACATACGATCTCGCGCGCCAGATGCGCGGCGCAACCGAAGTTTCAACCTCCGGTTTTGGTGACGCGATCATTCATGCGATGAGCGCCTGATGCCAAACAGTTCAGTCAATGAGCCGAAGCCACTCGCAATCACGCTTTCCGGCGCCGACGCGGCAACGATCAAGGAACCCGTTCTGTTCGTGGCGCTTCCGTCGGGCGCCACTCTTCCATCGTCACTCTCCAGCATCGACGCCGCTATTGGCGGTGGCATCTCTGCAGCGCTACACGAGCGTGATTTTCGCGGGTCGCGCGACGAGGTGTTGTTTCTTGGCGGCGCGACGTCTGGTCCCCGTCGCGTCGCACTGATAGGCCTCGGCGCGGCGCCAACAACCACTCACAACCTGAGGCGTGCCGCAGCACTGGCTGCGAGAACAGCGTCAAAACTCGGAACGGGTTCTTTCGCGTTCGCAACTGATTCGCCTGCGCCCGAGCAGATCGAGGCCATTGCGACGGGGATCCACGCGGGCGCATGGCAGTACCTCGATACCAAGAGCGCGCCGCCGGAAGCTGAGCGCAAGGCGCACGTGCAATCCGCAGCGATCGTTGCGGCGAACAGTCCAGAAGCCCAGTCCGCTCTCACCAGCGGGAACGCGATCGGCACCGGCATGTCGCTGGCACGTACCCTTGGCATGACTCCCGGTAACATTTGCACGCCTGATCTGCTGGCGTCGGCTGCGCGCGATGTGGCGACCAGACACGGCATGCGTTACACCGAGCTGGATCGTGCCGGCCTCAAGGCAGAGAAGATGGGCTCGTTCCTGGCAGTCGCGCAGGGGACGCCGCAAGAGCCGCGGCTCGTAACCATTGAACATCGCGGCGGAAAGAAAGGCGACGCGCCCGTCGTGCTCGTTGGGAAGGGCCTATGCTTCGACTCAGGCGGCATATCAATAAAGCCCGCGGCCGGAATGGAGTGGATGAAGTTCGACATGAGCGGCGCCGGCGGGGTGATCGGCGCCATGGAAACCGTTGGTGCAATGCGACTACCGATTAACGTTGTCGGCGTCTTCGGCGCAACGACCAACATGCCGTCAGGCACCGCAATGAATCCCGGTGATGTCGTCCTCAGCCAGTTCGGCAAGTACATCGAGATCATCAACACCGATGCAGAAGGGAGATTGGTGCTTGCCGATCTACTCGCGTACGTACGTCGCTTCAAACCAGCAGCTGTTATCGATGCGGCCACGCTCACGGGCGCATGTGTCATCGCGCTTGGACATACGGCGACCGGCGTGTTCGGTGTGGATCAGACGCTGGTGAACGAAGTCCTCGCCGCGGCCGAGCGCGCTGGCGAGCGCGGCTGGCAGCTCCCGCTCTGGGATGACTATGACGAGCTCATCAAGTCCGACGTGGCCGACATCAAGAACTCCGGCGGCCGGGCAGCCGGTGCGATCACGGCGGCTGCGTTTCTCAAGGAATTCGCGGGCGAGTATCCGTGGGTGCACCTCGACGTTGCCGGAACGGCATATTCCGAGACGGATCTTGGCTACATCCCCAAGGGTCCGACCGGAGTTCCTGTAGGCACGTTCGTGGAATTCCTGCGCGCGCGCTGCGCTCGCTGATGTTGCGATGCGTCGCACGCGACGCGCTAGGCGTCGTGGTGTTAGCAACTGCCATGTGCGTCGTTGCGCGACCGGCGTCTGGTCAGGAGACAGCACCACCACGCCGCGACACGACGCATGTATCCGAGGATTCTGCGCCCAGGCCGCAGCGGCCCGATAGCATCCAGGCGCGGTTCGGGCGCGACAACGTGGTCCCGTCGCTTGAGATCGGGCAGTCGTACACTTACACTCGAGACGCGCTCTACTCCTCAGGAGCACTCACGCTGGCCGACCTGCTGGATCGCATTCCTGGCTACACGAGCTTCACCACCGGGTGGATTGCGGCGCCGGAAGCCGCTGCAATCGGCGGTGATTTCAGCCGCGTTCGAATATTCATCGATGGAATCGAGCGCGACGATCTGGAGCCGCGGAATGGCGTCGCGCCGGATCTACATTCCGTGCCCATCTGGTTGCTTGACAGGCTGTCACTCGCGCGCGGTGCCAACGGGTTGCGCATCGATATGACCACATGGCAGTACGACGGCACAGCGCCATACACCCGCGTCGACGCGCTCACGGGAGACCTCAACACCAATCTCTACCGCGCATTTTACGGCAAGCGATTTTACAACGGCGCCGGCTTGCAAGTGGCGCTACAGCAGTATGGCGTCAGAGATCTTCGGAACGGCGGCGGTGGGCAGGATTTTGAAGGCATGCTTCGCTATGGCATTGCACGCAAGACGTGGAGCCTTGACGCGACGGCGATCAGGAGCAACGACACGAGGACCGTCACATCGCGCTATGGTCCGGGCCAGTCGCTGCCGGGTTACCGCGCGGCGAATACAATGGGCTACATCCGTGCCGCAATTGGTAACGAAGGCAGCGGTCCTTTTCTGCAGCTCGTTGCGTCGACGCAAATTCTGAAAGAGGACAGCCCGCATTATACGCCAGCGACGGCGCAGCAGTACGGCTTCGCCGCGGATACGGTGGATTCGCTCGCATCTGCGGCGCAGTATGTGGCGACGCTCGGAATGGACGCCGCCGGCGGGCGACTGCGCCTGATCGAGCGTTATCGCACCCGACTCGGCCGCGGCTACAACTCGCCGAGCGCCAGCTTCGACCTGACGCACAATTTCTTCTCGGCTAGCGCGGTGGCCGAACGCGATGAGTATTCCGGGCTAACGAGCGTGGAAGGCGGAGCGCGGTTAACGCCGCTTCCCTTCATTTCGCTGCTGGCTTACGCTGGATCGCGCACGTCGTTCGGCACTCCGGCTCTGAACTTCCTGGCGCAGCCCAGCTCCAGGTCAGGCCGCTTCGAAGGCGGCCTGAGGCTTCTGCCTGGCGGCCTATGGCTCACCGGAGGCGTGATCACTCGGGACACCGCGCTACTGGTACCGTCGGCGTTATGGGACACCGCCTTCGTTACCGCGCCCGTCGGCCGCCAGACGGGGACAATAGTGACCCTGCGCGGCCCGGTGTCGGGGGGATTCAGCATTGATGGCCTGCTCACGCACTGGAAGACCGTTGCTGCGTATACACCCCAGACGGAGGCGCACGCGGACATTCGCTACTACACCGAGTGGCTGTCACGCTTTCCGACCGGGAATTTTGCCTTCACGTTCCAGCCCGGCGTGGACTACCGCAGCAGCGCCCCGTTTCCGCAGCGCGCCGGCAGCGATGCGATCGCCTCATCCAGTAGGGTTTTTTCGGTGCTGGTAGAGCTCAGGATCCTTCGCGGCGTGCTCACATACCAGCGCCGGAACCTGGCCGGTGCGTTGTACACGGAGGTGCCGGGTTATCTGATGCCGCGGCCGGTGAACGTGTACGGTGTGCGCTGGTACTTCTTCAACTAAACTGTGGCCCATTGTAATTTGACAAAGTCCTTGCGGGGCAATAACTTAGTTAGCTGCACATGATCACGAGCATGACCGGGTTTGGGGCCGCTAGCGGGACGATCGGCACGCACACCGTGTCCGTTGAGATGCGAGCGGTCAACCATCGCTTCTTCAACCCGGCCATCAAGCTGCCTGGCACACTGGCGCCCTGGGAGGGTGAGGTCCGGGAACTGCTACGCAAGAGATTCAGTCGCGGCCATGTCTCCGTGACCGCCCGGGTCGATCGGGATGGCGTGCGAGCGCTCGCGATCGATGAGGCTCGCGCAGAGGCATACATCACGCAGCTCCGCGCGCTCAAGGAGAGGTGGGGACTGGCGGGAGATCTGGATCTGGCGACGTTGCTGCGATTGCCGGACGTGGTCTTTTCGGGTGACGAGGATCAGGTCGACGCGAGCGACGGATCAGCGCAGCAGCTTCTGGACTTAATTGGCAAAGCGGCGGACGGGCTCGACGCAATGCGCGCTGCCGAAGGCGTCCGGATACTGGAATTTTTGAGTGAGCACCTGGCAGTGATCGAGCAGTCGCTCGCGCGGGTTCGCGAACGAGCGCCGGCGAGGCTGGTCGATCAGCGCAAGCGTCTGCAATTGTCGGTCGCGGAGCTCGCTTCGGGCGTCGCGGTGGATCCGCAGAGGCTCGCGCAGGAGATCGCCATCCTGGCGGACCGCCTGGACGTGTCGGAAGAGCTCAATCGGTTCGCCGCGCACATCGCGGCGTTTCGCGCGGCGCTGAATGAGAAGAAGGATTCTGGCGTGGGCAAGCGACTGGGCTTTCTTATCCAGGAGATGCTGCGCGAAGCCAACACGATGGGTAGCAAGGCGAATGACGCCGCGATTCTTGGCGACGTTGTCGCGATGAAGGAAGAGCTGGAGCGGTTGCGCGAACAGAGTGAGAACGTCGAGTGAGCTGTTTCCCCGTCATTCTTTCGGCGCCGTCCGGTGCTGGAAAGACGACGATTGCGCAGCGGTTGCTCGAAGTACGGAAGGATATCGGATACTCGGTATCGGCGACCACGCGGCCGCCGCGGCCGGGCGAGGTTGACGGAAGCGCGTATCACTTTCTCAGCACGGAGCAGTTCGAGCGGGCAGTGTCGAATGGCGAGTTTGCCGAATACGCCCGAGTTCACGGTAACATGTACGGCACGCTGCGCCGCGAAGTCGAGCGTGTGCTCGCATCGCAACGCAACGTGGTGATGGACATAGATGTACAGGGTGCGATGCAGTTTTCGGCGTCGTTTCCCGCGGCGGTGCGAATCTTCATCCTTCCACCATCGGGCGAGACGCTCGTGGCCAGGTTGACGGGCCGCGGGACGGAGAGTCAGGCAACGATAGCGACGCGCCTGCGCGACGCCATCGGCGAGATCGGGGTGCTGGACGAGTTCGAGTACGTCGTGGTGAACGACGATCTCGACCGTGCGGTCGCGCAGGTTTCGTGTATCATCGATGCTGAGTGCCTCAAGCGGGTCAACTCACCTGCCAGCACAAGCATCGCGCAAGAGACTGTAGCCGCCCTCCGGGCGGAACTGCTTCACTTATAGGAGAGGATCATGCGAGTCTACACACCGGACGATGTCGCCGAGCACGCGACCAACAAGTACTTGGGCGTTCTCGTTGCCGCGAAGTTCGCGCGAGTCCTGAACGAATTTCCACGCGACCGCTCGGGTCCGGGCGAGAAGAAGCTCACCACGCGTGCGCTCGACGAGCTCGCGGCCGGCGAAATCGAGTACCATGTAGTTCCGCGCCGCCGGCAGGAGTAGCACACTGAGCGACATCCGGGGCCGGCATGTCGTGCTCGGCGTCACCGGAGGGATCGCCAGCTACAAGTCCGTCACGCTGGCGCGCCTTCTGGCGCAGGATGGTGCCGAAGTCGACGTGGTGATGACGCGCGGCGCTCAGCGGTTTGTGGGCGCCATCACCTTCGAGAGCGTCACGGGTCGCCGGGTCCACTCGGATCTGTTCGAGCCCGGTGAGGCGCTCGCGCATATTCGCCTGGCGCGTTCTGCAGAGGCGATCGTGATCGCGCCGGCCACGGCCGACTTCATGGCGCGTGCGGCCAGCGGCAACGCAGACGATCTCCTGAGCGCGATACTCCTCGCCGCTACGTGTCCGGTGCTGTTCGTCCCAGCTATGAACGATCGCATGTGGTCGCATCCGCAGACTGCACTGAACGCCGCGCACCTGTCCGACATCGGGTACGAGGTGATGCCGCCTGCGGTCGGTCCGCTTGCGTTTGGTGAAGGTCAGGGGCCGGGAAGAATGCCGGAACCGGATTTCATCGCTGCGCGCGTCGAGCGCATACTGCGTGGAGGGTCAGCGCTCAGAGGCAAGCGCGTGCTCGTCACGGCGGGTGCAACACGCGAAGCAATTGATCCGGTGCGCTTTATCTCCAATCACAGCAGCGGACGAATGGGCGTCGCGATCGCGCGCGAGGCACGTGCACGTGGCGCCGACGTCGCGCTCGTCGCCGGTGCGATGGACATAGCTGCTCCTGCTGGCGTGAAGGTGGTGCGCATCACGACTGCGGACGACATGGCGCAGGCCGTCGCTGCTGAATTGCCAAATACCGACGTGTTGATAATGGCTGCGGCGCCGGCGGATTTTCGGCCCGCCGTTGTTGCCGCTGGGAAAATCAAGAAAGCGAGTGCCCTGAACAGCATCGAGCTGGCGCCGACAACGGATATTCTCGCGTCGACGCTTTCCGAGCGCTCAAAAGATCTTGTCAGCGTTGGGTTCGCGCTCGAGACTGAGTCGGTGCTCGACAACGCGCGCGCCAAGCTCGCTGCCAAGAGGCTCGACATCATCGTCGCCAATCGCGCCGGAGTTGCCGGCGAGGGATTTGGCGCCGACACGAACCGCGTGACGTTCGTCACGGCCGCCGGAGATGAACCCCTTCCGCTGCTGTCCAAGGACGAAGTCGCCGAGCGTTTGCTCGACAGAGTCGAGGCGTTGATCCGTGGACGCTAGAGAGCGCCTGCGCACGTATCTCGAGCAGAGGCGCGAGCTCGGTGAGTCGGAGTACACGCTGGACTCGATGACGGTTGAGGAGGCGCTAGCGGCGATCGACAAGCTTCGGCCCGCGACTCCGTCGCGTCCGCCGCGCATCCCACGCCCACAGGCGGCTCCGGCACCGCGACCTGTCGAGGCGCCTCCACCGGCACCGCATATTGCTGTGTCGCCTCGAACAGACTACGGCGGTGAGACACTTCCGCACCCGCAATCTGGCACTCGCGAATTCGGCGAACCCGGAGAGGCCTCGAGTCCCGCGGATGCTAGCGACAGCGCGCGGCAGGGATTGGTCGTGGGCACCTCGAATGGGACACTTTTCGAGCAGAATCCCTTTCATGGCATTGAGTCGCTCGACGCGCTCGGTGAGATCATCCAAGGCTGCACGCGCTGCGACCTGTACAAGACTGCAAAAAACAGCGTACCCGGCAGCGGCGATCCCGAAGCCGATTTCATGATCGTAGGCGAGGCGCCTGGAGCCAACGAGGACGAAACCGGACAGCCGTTCGTGGGACAGGCTGGAGCCCTCCTCACAAAGATTTTGGCCGCCATCGACCTCACTCGTGAGCAGGTGTTCATCACCAACGTCCTGAAGCACCGGCCCCCGGGGAATCGGGATCCCGCACCGGACGAAGTCGCCGCGTGTGGACCCTACCTGGTACGCCAGATACAGATGGTGAAACCCAAGGTGATTCTGGCGCTCGGGACGTTCGCGGCACAAACTCTACTGAATACAACGACGCCGATCGGAAAGCTTCGCGGAGCGGTACACCGCTACTACGGCATTCCTCTGGTGGTGACGTATCATCCCGCAGCGCTTTTGAGAAACCCCGCATGGAAGAGATCAACCTGGGAAGATGTCAAGCTCGCTAGACACGTACTCGACACCTCGAAGTCATGACGTAACGTCCGGGCGCGACCCATATCGCGACCGGACGCCGCCATACTCTGAAGCCGCCGAACAGGCGGTTCTTTCGGCGATGCTTCTCGACTCCGACGCGCTTTTGCGAGCCACGGAGTACGTCGACGAGTCGATGTTCTATCGCGAGTCACATCGTCGCGTATTCCGAGCGATGCTTGCGCTTTCGGAACGCGGAGAAGTGATCGATCCGCTCACACTCACCGAAGAGCTGTCGCGGAAGAGCGAGCTGGAAGCCGCGGG
>JBDTIP010000252.1:0-8162 GCA_039936295.1 Gemmatimonadaceae bacterium | reverse complement strand
GAAGAAAATCCGGAGCGGGATAACAGTCGTCGTCGATGAAGGCGATTATTTCGCCGGACGCGGCGCGCCAGCCAGTGTTGTGGCCGCGACCGGAGCCGGGCTTCGGCTCGTAGAGTATCTCTAGCGGTAGGTAATTCCGATGCGCCTCGAGAACGGACCGCGTGTCGTCGGTCGACCCGTTGTCGACGACGACGAGCTGCCAACCGCCTTCCGGGCTTTCGAGGCGAGCCCAGTGGGACAGTGTTTCGGCAAGGTGGCCGGCTCTGTTACGCGTTGTCACGACGAGCGAGATTCTCAAGAAGCGCCCCCGTCAATTAGAAATCCGTAATCGTTAGGCGAAGCTCGGCTGGCCGCAGTTCTCGAGCCGCCGCCGAGCCTGCCTACCGGTGCGGCGTGTGAAGAGTCAGCGCTTTCTGGGAACGCGGTCCTGGAATGTCTGCGTGGGTGAAGTATCGCGCCAGCGGAAGCTTACGTCCGGAGTGTCGACATTTTCACCATGGCGCGTTCGGCGCGTCTTCCTCGCTCGCTCTATCTGGTTAGCACCTTGCATTTCCGCGCGGATGCCCGCGACTACCGGCGGCGCGAGAAACAGGTCGACGAGCTCGGGATCGAATTGTGTACCGCGACCCTCAGCGATGGCGTCCATGCCGACGGACAGGCTCCTCCCTGCACGGTAGCGGCGAGAGTGCGTAATGGCATCGAACGTATCGGCGATCGCGACTATGCGCGCTGAGAGTGGTATCGCCGTCTTCCGAAGCCGCCGAGGATAGCCGGAACCGTTCCACCACTCATGATGCGCCAGAACGCCGCTGGGCAGGTCTGGATAGAATGATTTAAGCGGCTCCAGCACCTTGGCGCCGCGGATCGGATGCGTTCTTATCTCAAGCCACTGGCGTCGGTCCAGCTTGCTGGCGTCGTGGATCAAATCGAAGAGTGCCTCGTGGATCTTGCCAATGTCGTGGAACAGGGCAACACGTTCCACCATGTGGCACGTGTGTTCGTCGACACCCATTGCATCGGCCAGCACCAGCGCGTAACGAGCCACGCGCCGTACGTGAG
This sequence comes from Gemmatimonadaceae bacterium, assembly GCA_039936295.1. Classification (GTDB taxonomy): domain Bacteria; phylum Gemmatimonadota; class Gemmatimonadetes; order Gemmatimonadales; family Gemmatimonadaceae; genus Fen-1247. The sequence goes on along the minus strand of JBDTIP010000252.1, from coordinate 7,103 downwards.
CTCCCGTTACCGGGTCGTTTGCGTCGATGGCGTTGAGCAGCGTCTCGAGCGCGGCAGCGCCCAGCCGCTCGAATCTGTCGGAGTCACTGTGGTGGCGGAACGAGTCGAACGTTGCCGCTGCGGCAGCCGCTAAAGCTGGGATGGCGGCGAGCGCCGAAGATCTGGAAGGCCGTGTCATGTCGGAAGATAGTATCGCAAGAACTGTGTACCTTGCCAGATGCCCTCGAATAAACAGCGAGCAACAGCCACGGTTTCGGCGCGTGGCGCCAATCGATGGTCCACGGGACATCCGTGGATATTCCGGAGCGACGTTGTCCGTCCGCCGTCGACTGGAGCCGGAATCGTCGAAGTTCAGGACCAGCGCAGTCGCCAGCTGGGCGTCGCGCTCTGGAGTCCGCAATCCGAGATCTCGCTACGGCTGCTGGACCGCGATGCGACCACGACGATCGACCTGTCATGGTGGATCGGTCGAATCGGGGCCGCTGCCACACGGCGCTTCGAGCTGGCCAAGCGGACAAACGCGTGGCGCGTGGTGCATGGCGAAGGCGATGGACTTCCCGCCCTCGTCATCGATCGCTATGGCGACTACATCGTTGTTCAGCTGTCCAGCGCTGGCGTGGAAGAGTGCCGCGACGACATCGTCGCCGCGATCATCGAGATATTCCATCCCGCCGGAATCCTCGCACGCAACGATGCTGGCTCCAGGGAGCGTGAAGGCCTCAGCCGCGAGACCGTTCTGCTGTATGGCGAGGTGCCGACCGAGATCGAAGTCAGCGAATACGGTGTGCGCTACCTGGCCGCACCGTGGACGGGACAGAAGACGGGAGCATTTCTGGACCAGCGCGAGAACCGTCACCTCATTGGCAGTCTTGCGCGCGGCTCAGCGCTGGACTGCTTCAGCTATCACGGCTCCTTCGCGCTGCACCTGGCGGCCCACGCAGACCGGGTTACCGCTATCGACTCATCCGCACCCGCACTCGAGCGCGCCCGTGTAAACGCCGCCCGAAACGGGCTCGTCAACATCGACTTCGTGGTTGCCGACGCATTCGAGTTCCTGAGGGAGCGAGAGCGCGACAATACGATGTACGACACCATCGTGCTGGATCCGCCGGCGTTCGCCAAGAACAAGCCATCGCTGCAGGGGGCGATACGCGGCTATAAGGACATCAACATGCGAGCAATGCGGCTGCTCGCACCCGGCGGACTCCTGTTCACAGCGAGCTGCAGCTTTCACCTGACCAGGCCTCTCTTTCTGGACATGTTGCGCGCAGCCGCTGCTGACAGCGGCCGGCGAATCATTCTCCGCGAGCTTACCGGACAGGCCGTGGATCATCCTGAAGTAATGACCGTGCCCGAAACCGGTTACCTGAAAGGCGCGCTGCTGGAGGCAGAAGAGTGACACGCTGGAGAGCCGCCAACCGGTGACACAGTGCGAACTCGACTGCGCGTTCAATACGCGAGTACGCATGCCTGCCCCCTTGCGCGGCTTCACTCCGAGTCTAGCTTCCAGTGCGAATGTCCAACCGGCCCCAGAGATCACTCCGTCACGAATACGAACTCTACGTCGAGAATGAAATCGAGGCGTACAAGGAGTCTTTGCCTCGCCGCGCCATTCTGAAACTTGGCGACGAGGCCGTCGGCGTCATGTGTGACGAGCAGCAGCTGGCGCTAACCGAGCTGGTCGTATGGGAAGAAGTCGACCGCATCATCTTCAAGCGGTTGCGCCTGGTGAGTTACGAGACGTGGCGGCGGAAACGCCTCAAGGATCAGCGTGAGCGGCAGCGTCCGGAACATTGGGGCTTTTCCGCGGACTGCGCGCTTGCTCGCGAAGTGCGACCGCCGGCGGAGTCAAACGTGCTGGTGAGCGGCGGCGACAATGAGCGCGTCGCGTGTTATCTGGCGGCGCACGGATACGAGGTCTTCGCCGTTGATAACGAGCACGGGGTGGTGCAGCGAATCGTCAACGCCGCGGAGGAAGCAGGCCTGCTGGATCGCGTGCACGGCTACATCGCAGACCTGCGCGAGTGGTCGCGCGATGTCGAGCTGAGCGCCGTGGTTTGCTCGCCGAGCGCTTTTAGTGGGCTGACTGCGGAAGAGACGCGCGAGGTGATCCGGCTGCTCCAGGACGTGACGCGGGATGGCGGAGTGCATCTCGTAAGCGCCATGGATGGTGACGCACCATCCATGCACGAGCTATCTGCGCAGTACCGCGGCTGGCAGATATCCGTCGAGTTGCAGGGGACTGTGCCGACCAATTTCGTGGCTCGAAAAGGCGCCGCGTAGCACCGCAGTTCGAGCCAGACGATCAACCTGTCCGTGTCTAACTGACACGGACATTTGCGTTTGAGCGTGTCCATTCGTCGCGTTCAGCAACAGCGAGCTGTTCGGGGCAACGGTGTAAGCTGTTGTGCCTTAACAAGTTGACGTGTGTGCTGGTGTATAGGTGCGCTTGGCCTCTACCGTGCTTTGAGCGAGAGCATGAAGGAGGTAATCAAAATGACAAACCAGACAGACGCGAAGGGCTCGAACGAGCCACTCGGCATTATCATATCGCGCGGCCCGCGGGACGAGCCGACGCCGATCTTTTCAACCTATGTATGGGGACCGGCGCCAGATCCCGCCGACGGAGAATCGAAGGCAGCGTAGCTGGGAAGGGGCGCGAGTGAGTGCGCCGATGAATGCGCCGCACGTTGCGAGACGATGATGCAGTGACAGAAAAGAGCCCCGACACGTCGGGGCTCTTTTGTCTTGGTGAGGCGCAGGAAACAAGAAAGCCGGCTCATCGCCGGCTTTCTTGTCTGGTACAACTATTTACATCGTGACTGCTGCGCCCGCGGCGCCGGCGCCACCAGCGCCGCGACGAGAGCTGGCCTTACGGCGAGAGCTCTTGCGCGCGGTCTTCTTGCGCGCGCCACCCTTGCGGGCGCCACCCTTACGGGCGGTCTTCTTACGGCCGGAGGTCTTCCGGGCCGCGCTCTTACGAGTGGTCTTCTTGCGCGTGCTCTTCTTACGCGCGCCGCCCTTGCGGGCAGTGCTCTTGCGAGCGGTTTTCTTGCGCGTGGTCTTCTTGCGAGCGCCGCCCTTGCGGGCTGCCTTGCGCGCGCCGCCCTTGCGAGCGGTCTTCTTGCGAGCACCGCCTTTACGTCCACCCTTCTTCGCTGCTGCCATGATTGCATCTCCTATCGGAGTTCACCTTCCCGGCGTTCCCCCGGTGGGCCGCCTGGGCACAGCACGCGGACCAATCCTGCTCGCCCGCGCCATCACGAATTCAGCACATCTCGCGCTTTACGAATTCGTAACTACTAGAGAATATACGGATCGCGTATTTGCAAGGCAATACTTTAGTTACAGATTTCGTCAACACCACCAACCACGTACTGGAGTTTGAACGAGTGAAAGCGCTTGTCAAAGCGGTCGCAGGTCCGGGTTTCACGATGCGCGATGTCCCCATCCCGGAGATACGCGACAACGAAGTGCTGATCCGAGTTCGGCGCGCCGGCGTGTGTGGAACCGACGTGCACATCTACGATTGGGACGATTGGGCAAAGGGTCGTTGTCATCCTCCCTTCACCGTCGGACACGAGTTTTCCGGCGACGTTGTCAGTGTCGGCATGCTGGTCAAGGATGTTCACGAAGGCGATCGGGTAACGGCTGAGGGACACATCGTCGACGGTCGTTGTCTGCTCTGCCGAACCGGCAATTCGCATGTCTGCCCGCACACCAAAATCATCGGTGTGGATCGGGATGGCTGCTTCGCGGAATACATCGCGATGCCGTCCACCAACGTATGGCATCTCGATGATTCTACGTCCTATGAGATCGGCGGAATCATGGATCCCATGGGCAACGCGTTCCATACCGCGCTCACCGCCGACATCCCTGGATCGGTGGTTCTGATCACTGGTTGCGGACCGATCGGCATCTTCGCCGTAGGTATCTGCAAGGCCGCCGGTGCATCGCGAATCATTGCTTCGGACATCAACGAGACGCGGCTTGCGCTCGCAAAGAAGATGGGCGCCAACGACGCCGTCCATCCCGACGAAGCTGAAGCGGCAGTCAAGGCAGCGACCGATGGACTCGGCGCCGATGTCGTGCTCGAGATGTCCGGCGTGCCCTCCGCAATCCATCAGGCACTAGGTCTGGTGCGCGTCGGCGGACGAGTGCAGATGCTCGGCATTCCTGCCAAGCCAATGGAGATAAACTTCGCCAACGAGGTGATCTTCAAGGGCATCACCATCTACGGTGTCGTCGGCCGCCGGATGTACGACACGTGGATTCAGATGACACGATTCCTCCGGTCCGGTGAGTTCGATCCGACTCCCGTCATAACCCACCGTTTTCCGCTTGCCGACTTCGACGCAGCGATCGCGGCGATCAAATCCGGCCACGCCGGAAAGGTCGTTTTCGAGATCGCGGATTGACCGGAGAATTGCGCCAATCACAGTCCCAACGTCCCATCAGGTGAAATCATGATCAACAAGAATTTCGTGTCGTCCCTTCAGGCCTCGATTCAGCAGCTCAAGGACGAAAACGTCTACAAGCGCCTCAACTACATCGAGTCGCCGCAGTCGGCTCACGTGACAATGGAAGGGCGTGGCGACGTTCTAATCCTGTCATCCAACAACTATCTCGGCTTGTGTGACCAGCCAGAGGTTGTAAGCGCTGGTGTCGGTGGCCTCGAGAAGTACGGTGCCGGTACCGGAAGCGTCCGGTTCATCTGCGGAACGTTTACGGTTCACAGAGAGCTCGAAAGCGCACTTGGCAAGCTCGTCGGCACGGAGGCCGCGCTGAGCTATGTCTCGGCGTGGAACGCCAATGAAGGTCTGACCGCCTCCATCGTTCAGGAAAACGACTTCGTCATCTCGGACGCGCTGAACCATGCATCGATCATCGACTCGATGCGGCTGGCCAAGTCGATCACCAAGTGCACCACCGGAGTCTATGCCCACTCCGACATGGACGATTTGCGCGAGAAGCTGCGCGGCGCCAAATCGGCGCGCCGGCGGATCATCTGGACTGACGGTGTGTTTTCGATGGAAGGAAGCATCGCTAAGCTTCCGGAAATTCTGGACATCGCGCACGACCATGACGCCATCGTCGTGATGGACGATTCGCACGCCACCGGTGTGCTCGGAGAAACCGGTCGCGGCACCGCCGAACACTTCGGACTGCTAGGCCAGGTGGATGTCATTACGTCGACGCTCGGCAAGGCACTCGGGGGGGCCGCTGGTGGCTTCGTAGCGGGCCCTGAGGCGCTGTGTGACATGCTGACGCAACGGTCGCGCCCGCAGCTGTTCTCCAACGCCCTACCGCCCACGGTCGCCTCCAGCGCGCTCGCGTCGGTCAACTATCTCACGGCGCATCCGGAGCGTGTGAAGCTGCTCCGGGATAACAGCCGATACTTCCGTTCATCCATCGAGGAGGCTGGGTTCAAGCCTCTCGCCGGTGAGACCCCGATTGTGCCGATAATCGTAGGAGAGACATCGGCGGCCATACGCATGAGTGACATGTTGCTGGCCCAAGGCGTCTTTGTGACAGGCTTTGGGTTCCCAGTCGTGCCGCAGGGTCAGGCGCGGGTTCGCTGCCAGATCAGCGCCTCGCACTCTCGGGACGATCTGGATCGCGCCGTGGCTGCCATCACTTCGGTGGGGAGGCAGCTGAGAATCATCTCATAATGTAGGAGTCGGTATGGGCCGTACGCGCCTTCGTCTGCTAACCGCTGTTCCGCTATTACTCTGCATCGCGACCACCGCGGCGCAGGCACAGGAAGAGCAGCTCTTCCAGAATTCATGGTTCTGGGGCCTGCATGCCGGCGTTACGTCGATCGGCACACCATCAAACGCGAATACAGAGGTCGGAACGGTCGGCGCGGAGTGGATGATCACACGCACGAACGCCGGCCTGTACGTCGCCTACGATCAGGCGAGCTTCTCGCAAACGTCCGGCGTCATCGATCCCAGCTCATCCAACGGTGTGCGGCCAGTCGCGATTCACGATCTGCGAACCGTGTCTGTCGGCGGCGTGGCATTCCCGTGGCACCGTGGACGCTTTCGGCCCTACGCCGGACTCGGCTTCGCGCTATCGCTCGTCGGGAGCGGCACGATACTACCGGATTCACTCAACACTCCGGTTCCATCCAACCTCGCGCAGAGCGTGGACAACTCGCGCAGTCGATCGTCCGTCTTCGCGCTCGGGGGCGCGCAGTGGCAGATCAGCCGCACCGCGATATTCGCCCAGGCGTCGTTCATCCCGTCGAGCAGCACCTTCCTCGTGACCAAACCGATCACTGCAATCGTCGCCGGTATTCGCTACAACTTCGGCAGTTCGATCGACAGTCAGTAATCATCGTGCGGCGCGAACGGCGCCGCACGATGTAGCTCGCTATCCCTTCGATACAAATTCGTTGCCGCGGACGATCCATCGTAGCGGCCAATCGGCTGCATCGCGGATTCCGATCCGCGGAGTCACCACTACAGCAGCATCGGCGTAGCGGTCGTACTCGCGCACAACGAGGGATCCGCGCTGGAGGGAATTGCGGTTCATCGAGCCGTCGATTCCGAGCGCGATACAGAGCTTGCCTGGGCCGTTAGTCAGATCGCGATCGCGTCTAGCGTGCGGCCGCCGCTGGCGCATCAACTGCAATCCCGCGACCGGCTCGATGGCGCGAACGAGTACGGCACTCGGGAGGCCTTTGGCTCGGGTGACGGCATTGAAGCACCAATACATGCCGTAGATGAAATACACGTAAGCGATGCCAGGGCGTTCGTACAGCGGCGCGGTGCGGGCCGTGAGACCGGCGGCAGCATGGCAGGCGGCGTCATGTTCTCCTACGTATGCCTCAGTCTCCACAATGCGTCCACTGGCAGTTCCAGCAGATGTCCGGCACTGCAGCAGCATGCCGAGCATGTCGCGCGCGACCAGCTCGGTATCTCGCGCGTAGAAGCTCGCGGGAACGATGCGGCCGGGTTTCAGTGTTGATGGCGCTGGTGGCATTTTCTGTTCGTCATCGCGAACTCTGTGGAGGCTCGCGGGATATTCCACCACCGCTCGCAATCGCATTGCGAGCGGTGGTGGAACACTGTACAGCTATCTTCTGGCCGCGG
>JBDTIP010000251.1:0-8697 GCA_039936295.1 Gemmatimonadaceae bacterium | reverse complement strand
GCGCTCGTATCCGACATCGTCGCGTACCATCCTGCACGGCACGCCGAAGGGCTGCGCGACGGCACTCTCAAGACGCTCTTCCGCGACGAGATAAAGAAGAGCTATGAGGAATACGTTGATCAGGTAGGGCGTGACTTTGCCGGTTCAACGACGCATTTTCAGGATGCGCTGAACGATGTGCTTGCCAGCGGCAGGAAGCTCTTCTAGGACGAAATCGAGTTCTCGCCGCCTGACTGACCCACGCGCGGGGGACGCAGGTCTGAGCAGGTCTTACCCGAATACGAAATAACCAACCATGCTGGATCACGAACGGACGCGCTTGCTCGAGCGCGCCACGCAACGCCTCGCGGAACTGCGGAGGTATCTTTGACATCGCAGGCAAGCAGGAGCGCCTGACAGGGCTGGACGCGCGCACGGCAGAGGCCGGCTTCTGGGATGACCGCGAAGGGGCCCAGGGCGTCGTGCAGGAAGCCAAGTTGCTCAACGGATGGCTCGATCCGTTTGCAGCGCTCGATGCCCGCGTACGCAGTGCGGCCGAGATCGATGAGATGCTGCGCGAGTCGCCGGACGCCGAGATGCTCGCAGATCTGGACAGCGAGCTCGAGTCGATAGATCAGGGGCTCGACGCGTTCGAGTTGCGCTCGTTGTTGCGCGGGCCGGATGATTTTCGCGACGCGCAGGTTCAGATCTCGGCTGGTCAGGGAGGCACAGAGGCTCAGGACTGGGCGGAGATGCTGATGCGCATGTACACGCGCTGGGCAGAGCGCCGCGGCTTCACTGTGGAGATCCTTGATCGCAGCGACGGCGAGGAAGCGGGCATCAAGGGCGCCGTACTCGAAATCCACGGCGACCACGCGTACGGCTTTCTGAAGCCTGAGACTGGCGTACATCGCCTGGTCAGAATCTCACCGTTCGATTCGAACGCGCGCCGGCATACCAGTTTCGCGTCGATCTTCGTTTACCCGGTGGTGAACGAGGAGATCAACATCGAGATCAAGGAGGACGATCTTCGCATCGATGTGTACCGCGCGTCGGGTGCGGGCGGTCAGCACGTCAACAAGACGAGCTCCGCTGTTCGGATCACGCACCTTCCAAGCGGAATAGTCACTGCGTGCCAACAGGAGCGGTCGCAGTACAAGAACAAGGCGACCGCGATGAAGATGCTGAAGAACCGACTGTATCAGGCAGAGGTCACGCGCAGGGAAGCAGAGAAGGCAAAGGTCGACGAGGCGAAGACATCGGTAAGCTGGGGTAATCAGGCGCGCAGTTACGTATTCCAGCCGTACACGATGGTGAACGACCACCGGACCGAGCTCAAGATTCCGGACGTGCAGAAGGTCATGGACGGTGGTATCGATCCATTCATCGAAGCGTTTTTGAAGATGCAAGCCGAACAGGCTGCGACATGAGCGACGAATTAAATATCCTGATGGCTGCGCGCCGGGCAAAGCTCGACGCGTTGCGTGCGGCGGGCGTCGAGCCATTTGCGTATTCGTTTGCTCGCACAAGCACGGCGGAGCAAGCGGTGGCTCTTGCGCCCGAGGATCAGGGCGGTGAATCGGAGTCTACGGTAAGTGTCGCGGGACGAATCATCTCCATGCGCGCGCACGGAAAGACGGCCTTCATGCATCTGGTCGATGCCAGCGGGCGTGTGCAGTTGTACTTCCGGCGTGACGACCTCGGCGACATCTACGCGCGATTGGATATGCTCGACATCGGTGACGTGATTGGCGTCTCCGGCAAGGTGTTCCGAACCAGAAGCGGCGAGCCCACCGTTCGTGTCGCGGGATTGGAGATACTGGCCAAATCACTGCGACCACTTCCATTCGCGAAGGAAGAGATCGCCGCCGACGGGTCGGTCGTGCGCCACTCGGGGTTCAGCGATCCGGAACAGCGCTTTCGCCAGCGATACGCAGACCTTGCTGTAAATCCCGAAGTGCGCTCGGCGTTCACTGCGCGAGCCCGCATGACAGGCGCAATCCGATCCTTTCTCGATGCTCGCGGCTACCTCGAGGTCGAGACACCGGTGCTGCAGCCGCTATATGGCGGCGCCTCGGCACGGCCGTTCTCAACGCATCACAACGCGCTCGACATGCCGCTGTTTCTACGCATCGCTGACGAGCTGTACCTAAAACGCCTGATCGTCGGCGGGATGGAGCGTGTGTACGAGATTGGCCACGACTTCAGGAACGAGGGCGTCGACAGGACGCACAATCCAGAGTTCACGATGCTGGAGTTCTATGAAGCGTACGCCGACTACGAAGTGATGATGGACATCGTAGAAAGGCTAATAGTTGTAGCCGCCGAGGCCGTTCGCGCGGTGCCGGCGTTCGCCGAGTCGGTACCGCTACTCACCACTCCTTTCTCGCGCATCGAGTGGCTCGCGTCGATGAATGCTGGGCTTGGCGAGGATGTATTATCGCTCGATCGTGCATCACTCGCTCAACGAGCCAGCCGCCTGGGTGTTGCGCGCGCCGAGTCGATGAACTCACCCAAGTTGATGGACGAGATGTTCCAGGCTCTGGTCGAGTCCAAAATCACCGAGCCTACATTCGTGCTGGACTATCCGGTTGCGCTGTCGCCCCTGGCCAAACCCAAGCGCGGTGACCCGCGCCTGACCGAGCGATTCGAGTTGTTCGCGCGCGGGCGCGAGCTCGCAAATGCGTTCAGCGAGTTGAACGATCCGATCGACCAGCGTGAGCGCTTCGAGGCGCAGGCGCGGCTGCGTGCCGCCGGCGACCTGGAAGCCGCGGGAGTAGACGAGGACTATTTGCGTGCAATGGAATACGGGATGCCTCCGACCGGTGGCGTCGGTATCGGGATAGACCGGTTGCTCATGTACCTCACCGGTATTCCGCACATTCGTGACGTAATACTCTTTCCGACGATGCGCCCGGAATGACGCGACTCGAGCTGGCGATCGCCTGGAGATACTTGCGAAGCCGGCGCGGATCCAAGCTGCTGTCGTTCATCAGCGTCATCGCGATAGCCGGCGTTGTAGTAGGCGTGAGCGCGCTCATAATCATCATGGGCGTGATGAACGGGTTGCAGCACGACCTGAGGGAAAAAATTCTCGTCGGCAGTCCTGATATCCGTGTGCTCACGTACGGCGACGGTCTCACCATGGACTCCTGGCACTTCGCGCTGAAGAAGGTTCGTGAAGTAAAGGGCGTCGTCGTAGCTGCGCCGTTTGTACAGAGCCAAGGCGCCATGAACGCTGGCAATCCATACGCAAGCGGCGTTTACGTCGTGGGAATACCTGGCCCGGGCTCAGGGTTTCCGGAAGTCACGACTATTCGCGAGCACGCCATTCGCGGCAAGTTCTCATTCGTCACCAAGGATGGCGGTGACCACGGCGTGGTGATTGGCAACCTTCTCGCATCCCGGTTCAACGTGTGGCCGGGCGACAGTGTCAATCTTATTTCCGTTGCTGGCATCCAGCAGAATGCGGCGACTGGCGCGTACGTCCCACGCGTGTACCGATACGAAGTGACCGGTGTGTTCCAGACAGGCATGTACGAGTATGACAACGCGTATGTGTATATCGACCTGCGTGCGGCGCAGGAGTTCGCAGGCATCGACAGCGCAGTGACGGGTCTTGAGGTCGGGACCGCGGACCGATGGAATGCGGGGATTGTGGCGAACGCAATCACCGATCACCTCGGCTTCCCCTACCGAACCGTCGACTGGCAGGAACAGAACCATTCTCTCTTCCAGGCGCTGAAGCTCGAGAAGCTCGGCATGAGCGTAATTCTCCTGCTCATCGTTATCGTCGCCGCGTTCAATATCGTGAGCACGCTGTCGATGGTGGTGCATGATAAGACGCGCGAGATAGGTATCCTGAAGGCGATGGGCCTGCCGTCGTCGTCAATTCGCAACATTTTTTTGGTGCAGGGACTGGTGATCGGTGCGGTTGGTACGGGACTGGGCCTCGTAATCGGTTTCGCGGGGGCGCTTGCACTCGACAAGTACAAGTTCATCAAACTCGACCCTTCGGTATATTTCATAGACCATCTGCCAGTTACGACCCAGCCGCGCGATGTTATTCTGATCGTGATCGCGAGCCTCGTAATTGCTGCGCTCGCGACGCTCTATCCGGCCATTCAGGCTGCGAAGTTGTATCCCGTCGACGCGATCCGTTCGGAATGACGACCGTAGTCGAGAGCCGCGATGTTACGAAGAGATATATTGGCGGCGACGGCGTCGCCATCGATGTGCTACGCGGGGTCGATCTGCGCGTCGAGGCCGGCGAAATGATCGCCATCGTCGGCGAGAGCGGCTCCGGGAAGAGCACCTTGCTGCACATACTCGGCGGGCTCGATCGGCCCACTAGTGGGGATGTGTTTCTTTCCGACAGGCGACTTTCCGATCGCTCGGACGAAGAGCTTGCCGTAGTGCGCAACCGCGGAGTGGGCTTCGTGTTCCAGTTCCATCATCTGCTGCGCGAGTTCTCGGCGCTGGAGAACGTATCGCTTCCGTTGCGCATAGCGGGCGGGTCGCCCGCCGATGCCGAGGCGCGCGCACGCTCCTTACTCGAGCGGGTCGGCCTCGGCTCGCGGTTGCACCATCGGCCTGGGCAGCTGAGTGGCGGCGAACAGCAGCGCACGGCCGTGGCACGGGCGCTTGCGGCACATCCCGGGGTGATACTCGCGGACGAGCCTTCAGGAAACCTGGATCGCGCGAACGGCGAGCGGTTGCACGACCTTTTGGCTGAAGTTGTGCGCGAACTCTCTGTGGGCATGGTCGTAGTAACTCACAACATTTCACTGGCCGAGCGGGCGCATTCGGTGTATCAGTTGAAGGAAGGAAAGCTTCTGAAAGTTGAGAGCGCGGTGCCCAAGGGAGGAAGTATCAGTGCTGTGTGAGGTGTGCAAGGAAAACGACGTCGTGATCACGGTCACCGAGATCGACGGGAATGGAGTGCGTCAGGTGCGCCTGTGCGAGCAGTGCGCCGCGGAGCGCGGGCTCCAGGCATCAGTTGCGACACCCCCGGCCGCGATCGGAGACTTTCTCCACGAGGTCCAGCAGCACATTTCGCCGTCGCAGACGGACGCAGTGCGGTGTTCATTCTGTTCGTCGACGCTGCGCGACTTCAGGCAGACCGGCCGCCTGGGTTGCCCGTACTGCTATACTGCGTTTGAGCAGAGCCTGCGCGACCTGTTGAAGAAGGTGCATGGTCAGGCTCAGCATAAGGGACGGGAATACGCGGCTGCGCTTGGCGCCATCGACGCGCCGCAGCCGGCATCACCCGACCGGCTTCGTGAGCGGCTGGAGCGAGCGATACGGAATGAAGAATTCGAGCTTGCGGCATCGCTGCGTGATCAATTGAGGGCGATCGAATGAGCTTCGATCCTTCCACGCTTCCAGGAGGCGGCCTGGGTTGGATGGACGGCACCGGGGAGCAGGCAGGGGTGGTCCTTTCGACCCGCGTTCGCCTGGCTCGCAACGTCGAAGGTTATGCTTTTTCCGGACGTGCTCGCGAGGGAGAACGTCTGCGCGTGCTCGCGCAGATTCGTGATGCACTATCCACAGTTCCGTCGGCCCGCAATGGCGTGCTGGTGCGTGTGGATCAGCTCGAGCAGGGAGACCGCCTGCTGCTGCACGAGCGGCACGTTGTGAGTCGAGAGCTGGCTGCGCTGGACAGTAGCGCGGAGCCTAGGAGCGGGGCAGCGGTGCACGTGAGCCGCGACATGGCGATCATGGTGAACGAGGAAGATCATCTGCGGATCCAGGCCCTGCGATCCGGGCTGGACCTCGAGCACGCGTTTGCCGATGCGAGGGAGATCGACCTGGAGCTGGGCCAGCGGGTTCCGTTTGCCTACCATCGCGAGTTCGGCTTCCTGACCGCCTGTCCTACGAACGTCGGAACCGGTCTGAGGGCGTCCGTTCTCGTGCACCTTCCGGGGCTCGTCCTGACCAAGGAAATTGGCAGGGTGCTTGTGGGCCTTCAGCAGGTAGGTCTGACGTACCGAGGCTTATACGGAGAGGGCAGCGAGGTGGTGGGGAATCTGTTCCAGATTTCCAACCAGACCACACTCGGCAAATCTGAGCAGGACCTGCTGGATTATTTACAGGATATCGTCCGGCACGTCATCGAAAAGGAGCTCGAAGCGCGAAAGGTGCTCTTGAGGGACGCGGAGTATATTCTAGAGGACAAACTGTGGCGGGCGTACGGGACTTTGAGGTACGCCCGAAGCCTGAGTTTCGACGATGCGATGAACTTGCTGAGCGGCGTCCGGCTTGCCGCCGGTTTGAAACTGATCGAAGGGTTGAGTGTATACAATCTTAACGAGCTCCTTGTATTTACTCAGTCGGCGCATCTCGCGGCACGTGAGCGACGCGCATTGAATGAGGATGAGGCTAGCGTAGTTCGCGCTACCTTCGTACGGGAGACTTTGGAAAGGGCTGCCCAATGAACGGTTACAATTTTACGGAGCGAGTGCGCAAGGTCCTCGCGATGGCACGCGAAGAAGCAGCGCGCCTGCATCACGAATACGTGGGAACCGAGCACATTCTGCTCGGCCTCATTCGTGAAGGCGAAGGCGTCGCCGCGGCGGTCTTGCAGAACCTCAGCATCGATCTCGACGACATTCAGCAGAAGATCGAAGAGACGGTCAAGAAGGGTAAGGCTGCAGCTGCAACCGGTCCGGATCTTCCGTATACGTCGCGTGCCAAGAAGGTGCTTGAACTCGCGATGGCTGAAGCCCGCGAGTTGAACCATTCGTACGTCGGTACCGAGCATCTCCTGCTTGGTCTGCTACGCGAGGAGAAGGGAATCGCGGCGCAGGTGCTGACCGATGCGGGTATCAATCTCGACGAAGCGCGCAAGGAAACTTTGCGCCTGCTCGGCACGGAGCTTCCGCAAGGGCCCGCAGCTGCGACAGCTGGCGCGCCATCCGCGCCGCCTGCGACCAAAGGCGAGAAAAAGTCCAAGACTCCGGCGCTGGATCATTTCTGCCGGGATCTCACGCAACTCGCTGCCGAGGGGCAGCTCGATCCAACGATCGGGCGTGCCAAAGAGATCGAGCGCGTCATGGAGATTCTCACCCGGCGCAAGAAGAACAATCCCGTGCTCATTGGCGAGCCAGGTGTTGGCAAGACAGCGATCGTTGAAGGTCTGGCGCAGCTCATCGCAACGGGCGAGTGCCCCGACTCACTGCGTGACAATCGCGTACTGTCACTGGACATGGCCGCGGTCATTGCTGGAACGAAGTATCGCGGCCAGTTCGAGGAGCGTCTCAAGGCTGTGATGAATGAGATCGCGCAGAACAAGAACATCATTCTGTTCATCGACGAGCTGCACACGCTTGTGGGTGCTGGCGCGGCCGAAGGCGCAATCGATGCTAGCAACATGCTCAAGCCAGCGCTCGCGCGCGGCGAACTGCAGTGCGTGGGTGCGTCCACTCTCAACGAGTACCGCAAGTACATCGAAAAGGACGGCGCGTTGGAACGCCGCTTCCAGACAGTGGTCGTCGAGCCGCCGTCGGTAGACGACACCGTCGAGATACTCAAGGGTCTCCGCAGCAAGTATGAGGATCATCACAAGGTGACGATTCCCGACGCGACGCTCGTCGCTGCTGCAAAGATGTCGGAGCGTTACATCACGGACAGGTTTCTGCCGGACAAGGCGATCGACGTGATTGACGAAGCGGGAGCGCGTGCGCGTCTCGCAACGCAGGCTCCTCCGCCAGAGGTCGCCGCTCTCAAGCACGATCTCGAGGGCGTGAACGCGGAGAAGGAGACCGCGGTTCGGGATCAGAACTTTGAGCGCGCCGCTTCGCTCAGGGACAAGGAGCGCGATCTTCAGGCACAAATCAAGCGCGCGCAGGAAGATTGGGACAAGCGTCGCCAGTCACATCGTCCCGTGCTCGACGAGGACAGCGTTTCGTTCATCGTCAGCCGTTGGACCGGCATTCCCGTTCGCCGACTGCAGGAAGCGGAAACAGCGCGGCTGCTTCGTATGGAGGACGAGCTGCATGCGTCGGTGATCGGCCAGGACGAGGCGATCAGGGCGCTGTCTCGCTCGATCCGTCGGAGTCGGGCCGGCCTCAAGGACCCGGCACGTCCGATCGGATCGTTCATCTTCTCTGGGCCCACCGGTGTTGGAAAGACGGAACTCGCCCGTGCGCTCGCGAAGTTCCTGTTCGCGGACGCGAGTGCGTTGATCCGCGTCGATATGAGCGAGTATATGGAGAAGTTTTCCGTATCACGGCTCATTGGCGCCCCCCCGGGCTACGTTGGCTACGAGGACTCTGGCACGCTGACCAAGGCAGTGCGGCGGAAGCCGTACAGCGTCATCCTGCTCGACGAGATCGAGAAGGCTCACCCGGATGTGTTCAACATTCTGCTTCAGGTGCTGGACGAAGGACATCTGACGGATAACTACGGTCGCGTGATCGACTTCAAGAATACGGTCGTCATCATGACGTCCAACGTCGGCGCGAAGGACATCACGAAAGGTGGGTCACTCGGCTTCAGCACGGGCGAGTCGCGTGACTCTTTCGAGCGCATTGTGCAGAAGGTGAAGGAGGAGATGTCGCATACGTTCAATCCGGAGTTCCTGAACCGGCTGGACGACGTGATCGTGTTCCATCCGCTGTCACGCGCCCATATCCGGTCGATCGTTGACATCGTGCTTGCAGATGTGCAGAAGCGCCTGGTGGACGAGGAGCTGGTTCTCCGGCTCACTGAAGCGGC
>JBDTIP010000250.1:0-2991 GCA_039936295.1 Gemmatimonadaceae bacterium | reverse complement strand
CTGCCGGGTGCAAGTCTGTCAGCGTATCAGTCAACGGCTCGGAAACTGCTCGCAACGCTTCCGCCGGATGCAATTTTCTGGACTGCGCACTGCTGCCGAGCAGGGGAAGGCGTTTCGGCTCCGTGGCTCACAATGTCGGACCTGCAGACGGTGGACCATGCACTAACGGTCATACGATTCGGTGATGTGCACGCCACGGTCTTTTATCCACGACGATATCCAGTCAACCGCGAGATGACCATCGCAACCGGGTTCGCTTGGAACAATCGCTGAGCGACGTACGCCTCATTCAGCGGCGTGGCGTTGGAGAAATTCTGGAAAGCCCTGCGGCTCGGGCCATTCCCGGGAGAGTTTGCCCGTTGGCGTGTGCATCATGTTGTCGACCAGCGACGAGTAGCCTGCGATCGTAGGCCTCATTCACATCCTCCGATGACGTTCACTCGTCCGTAAGTTGCTGCCGTTCAAGTGTGTTCTCAGTTCGGCGATAGATCCGTCAGCCGGCGGGGCGTTGAACGATCGGATCGGTAGAAACGTTCTCTTCCAGCAGATCCTGCAACCCTGCCATGCGGAGCAATGGCGCATAGCGTGGGTCAATGGCGAGGCCGCGGCGATCGAACAGGAAGTCCGTCAACACCCGGCGCAGACGCCCCGGTCTGGCCATATATCCGCGTTCCACCCAGTCCATCGCCGAGCGGTATTCGCCGAGTTCTGCGTAGATCGTGATGATCTGATCGGCAAGCTGTCTGCTGGTTCCATTCTCGCCGAATGGATCCTCGCGAGTCGCTTGTTCGAGCAGTGACGCAAGCTCGCGGCGAATGTCGAGTTCGCGCGCTGCATTCCAGTCAAAGCGCGCAACGTTTTCGTCGAGTGCGGCGACGCGCTCATCGAGCTTTCGCTGCCCGAGCCATGCTCGGCGCGCGCTCAGTGCTTCTTCTGCACGACCGCCGCGATGGCACGCGATCTCGAGCCGCTCCAGCGCCACTCCGTATTGCGGGTTGAGCCTCAGCGCGGTGCGAAGATGCGGAATCGCTTCCTCGTATCGACCAGCTGCGATGAGTACGTCCCCGAGTCCATTGTGTAGTGTGGCAACATCCGGTGCGAGATCCACCGCAATGCGCAACTCCACAACAGCTTCCTCGATGCGGCCGGCAATCTTGAGCCACGTGCCGTAAAAGCGCCGGACATTGCTGACTTCCGGTCCCAGCTCGCGCGCGCGCAACATCTCCTTGCCAGCGCCCTCGAAATCGTCCTCCCAGTACATCATCGTCACGCCGATCGAGCTGTGCACCTCGGCAACGTCATCGTCCGAAGACAGCGCCTGCATTCGCAGCGACCTCACTTCGGCCATGGCATCATCGTAGTCGCGGAAGCCGCGATAACCCATCACGTGTACTGCGTCGGAAAGCCCAACCAGTGCCAGAACGTTTGTTGGATCCAGCTTCCTGGCGCGCGTGAAGTACATCTGCGCCATCTCGAGTTTCTCGCGCGAGCCTTGGCCGCCCTGCATCCCTCGCAGGAAGTACGAGGTTCCTTTGTCGACAGCGGCCGTCGACTCCGGACTGTACTTGACCTGCTTTGGCGCAGCCACCGGCGCCGACGCGCGTGGTGCGGCACCAAGCCGTATGGCATGCAGCCGATCTAGCAGAACTGCCGCGCTCGCCGGACGCGCGGCCGGATCCTTGGCCATGAGCTCCGCGAGCAGGCTCGCAACTACCGGTGAAACCTTGTCGTTTCTTGCTGCGACATCTGGAATCGGCGCGGTGATGTGTTTCGCAAGCACCGCCATTGGAGAAACGCCTTCATACGGCGGTACGCCAGCCAGCATCTCGTACATCACGCAACCCAGGCTGTACAGATCGCTGCGCGCGTCGACCTGTTCGCCTGTGCCCTGTTCCGGGCTGATATACGTAAGCGTGCCGATGACCTCTCCAACGGTGGTAACGACCGAACTGTTGAGATCTACGGTGGCTACCTTCGCAATGCCAAAATCCGCGAGTAGAGCGCGGCCACCGTAGCAGAAGATGTTATCCGGTTTGATGTCGCGGTGAACGACTCCCTGAGCGTGCGCATACGACAACGCTTCGGCGAGATCGCGCGCCAGGGAGAGTGCGTCGTCCACCTGCAGTTTGCCGCGCTGCGCGATGTACGTTCTTAATGTGGGCCCGTCCACGTACGGCATCACGTAGTAGAGCCGCTCGTTCAAGCTGCCTGAATCAAACAGCGGGACGATGCTCGGATGCACCAGCCGCGCCGTAATGCGGATCTCGCGCGCAAATCGCTCGGCGCCAATCGTAGCCGAAAGCTCCTCGGGGAATACCTTTACCGCGACGCGGCGCGCGAGGTGGTTGTCCTGCGCCAGATATACCGTGCCCATGCCGCCGCGACCTAGCTCGCGCTCTATGAGGAAGCGGTCACCGAGTAATTCCATGTGGGAATAATACTTGGATAGGTGGCTATAGAGCCGAACGTACTATTACGCGTCCTGCTGGGCCGGATGGTACTGGAACAGACAGTACGTGAATGCCTGGATCGCCTCCCATGGCGTGCGATGCTCCTCGCGGTGGTCCTCAACCAGGCGAAACTCAGGTCCGAATGCGCTCTGCAGCGCGTTCGGAGAATAGCTCTGAACGTCGAGGCCGCTGCATCGCGTGGGGCCGTCATCTGCAAACGTCGCCACCACTACATGGCCGCCATTTCTTAGCGCGCCGCGCACCTGTTTGACGTATTGATCGCGATTCGCCGCATCTGTCAGAAAGTGAAAGACCGCCCGGTCGTGCCAGACATCGAAGGCATTCGTTCGCAATGCGGCAGTCAGCACATCGGCGTGCCGAGAAGCAACGGAGTGAGCAGCGGCCGGCAGCGTATTCAGGAGGCGCTGCTGCGTATGTCGCAGAGCAGTTGCCGATACGTCAAGCAGGGTGATCTGGTGGTAGCCAGCCCTAACGAGTCCGTCCACCAGCGTCGACGCTCCCGCGCCCACATCGATGATCG
>JBDTIP010000249.1:0-7900 GCA_039936295.1 Gemmatimonadaceae bacterium | reverse complement strand
TTCCGATTCTCGACGCATCGGGACGTCACGTCGCCTTTGGTGGCCGCGCGCTCGGCGACGCAGAGCCCAAGTATCTCAATTCGCCCGAAACGCCGGTATTCAGCAAATCGAAGACGCTCTACGCGCTTGGCTGGTGCAAGAACGATATCCGGAAGGCCGATCGCCTTTTTGTCGTCGAAGGTTACATGGATGCAATCCGCCTGATGATTGCCGGCATCAACACCGTCGTCGCCCCACTGGGCACCGCGCTCACCGAATCGCAGGGCGAGATGATCGTGCGATACACACGCAACGTGTACCTGCTTTACGATAGCGATCAGGCTGGACTCAAGGCGACGTTCCGCGCTGGCGATGAGCTGCTGAGGCGCGGCTGCGCGGTGCGTGTGATCACACTGCCAAATGGCGAGGATCCCGATACGTTCGTGCGCGCCAACGGTGCTGCTGCGCTTGAGCAACATGTTTCACAATCAGTTGATGTATTCGAGCGCAAGATTCAGTTGCTGGAACGTGGTGGATGGTTCGCCGAGC
This sequence comes from Gemmatimonadaceae bacterium, assembly GCA_039936295.1. Classification (GTDB taxonomy): domain Bacteria; phylum Gemmatimonadota; class Gemmatimonadetes; order Gemmatimonadales; family Gemmatimonadaceae; genus Fen-1247. Next base: position 7,372 of record JBDTIP010000249.1, on the reverse strand, counting down.
TTCAGAAGAAGCGCATAGCGCTGGACCGCCTGCTGCCGACGATTCGTGCTACAGCCGATCCGTTGTTGCGCGAACTGTACATAGGACGCGCCGCGGAAAAGACCGGAATCGCGAAGGAAGCGCTCATTCGCGAGGCCAGTGGCACGCCGCGGGGAGAGCCGCGTGCGGCTAGCGGGCGTGCGGAAAGTCAGGGGCAAGGAGGAGACGTTCGAGCGGACCTGGAGACCGGCGCGCCTCCTCCGGACAACGAGCGATCGTCCGCGATTGCGAGACGTGGCGAGCGCCGTCGCGATAACGACGGAGGTGCACGTGCGGCGGAGCGAGAGCTGGTCCGCGCCATGCTTGGCGATTCACAACGCACGGCGCGTATTGCTGAGCAGGTAGATCCCGCTCGGTTCACGGACGAGCATTACCGGGCAATATTTTACGCGATGCTCGATCTGGAGGATGATTTTACCGTTGAGCGACTGGCGGACCGGCTTGAGCCAGACGATGTCAACGTCCTCAATATTCTGCTCGAGGAAGGCAATGCACAGAATGACCCCGACAAGACGATTGCGGCTTCGGTCGCAGTGATAGCAATGCGCGACATTGATGCCCGCCTCGCCGAAATTGACAGGGTCATGGGTCTCGCGACGATTCCGGAGCAGAACGAATTGATGATGGAAAAGCAGAGACTGCAAAAGGAGATCGAGTTACTCGGGCAACCGGCTGCTAAATCCTTCAAGTTCCTCAAACGGCGCCAGCCGGCGCCGACGGAATGACGCGTGCGCGCAGTCGCTGGACCGCGGCTCCGGCGGTGAACGAGGATTTTGTGGCGACACTTGCCGAGTCGCTGTCGGTGCCGACGGCGATCGCGCGGCTCCTCGTGCACCGTGGCTACAGCGACATCGACGCGGCGAAGCGCTTTCTCAGGCCTCGTCTGGAGCAGCTTCACTCCGGTGCCACCATGATGAGCCTCGACATCGCAGTTGAGCGGATCGTGCGCGCTATCCGCGGCGGGGAGCTGATCATGATCCACGGTGACTACGACGTGGACGGCATCTGCTCCACGACCTTGCTCGTACGAGCGATCCGCGGCTTTGGCGGCAATGTGGTGCCGTTCATCCCCAATCGCATGACCGACGGTTACGATCTCAGCGCTGCCGGCGTCTCGCACGCAATCGAGATCGGAGCGAAGGTCGTCGTGACGTGCGACTGCGGAACGAGCGCGCTGGAGCCAGTGCTGGCCCTGAATGCCGCTGGTATCGATGTCGTGATCAGCGACCACCACCTTCCGCGCGAAACGCTACCCAGCTCGCTCGCACTGCTGAACCCGCGGCGCCCGGACTGCGATTATCCGGACAAGGATCTCGCCGCTGTCGGCGTCGCGTTCAAGCTAGCGCTGGCGCTCGCCGCGGCGCTCGGCGTCAGCGATGCGTTCATCTGGCGTATGCTGGACCTGGTTGCACTCGCGACCGTTGCAGACGTGGCATCGCTGCGTGGCGAGAACCGCATACTCGTCCGCTACGGAATGCGAATGATCTCCGAGACCGAGAACGTCGGACTTCGCGCACTGCTTCGCGCGTCGGGGATGGACGGCAAGCCGCTCACGGCCGGCCGAATCGGTTTCACTCTCGCGCCGCGTCTGAATGCAGCTGGCAGGCTTGGCCATGCGCTGCGGGCCGTGGAGCTGCTGCTCACCGATTCACAACACGAAGCGAATGTGATCGCGCGTGAGCTCGAAGAATTGAATCAGCGCCGGCAGGCGCTCGATCGCGCGACACTGGACGAAGCTCGTGCAATGGCGGAGCCGATGGTGCAGCGCGGAGCGGTCGGCCTCGTGATCGCCAAGGAAGGGTGGCATCCAGGCGTTGTTGGCATCGTCGCGTCGCGCATCGTCGAAGAGTTCTCGCGGCCCGCGATTCTCGTCGCCATGGACGGCGAAATGGGCAAGGGGAGCGGGCGCTCGTTTGGCGGATTCGATCTTCATTCCGCTCTCGGGGAATGCGCCGACCTGCTGTTGAGATTCGGCGGCCACCGCGCTGCTGCCGGCGTCACGGTTGCCGCCGACAAGCTCACCGCATTTGCGGCGCGCTTCGACGAAGTCGCGCGCGCGCGACTGGCGATCGAGGACCTCGTTCCGCAGCTTCGCGTCGATGCGGAGATTGAATTGGATCAGGCTACGCTCGATCTCGAAACAACGCTGTGTCATTTCGAGCCGTTCGGTGTCGGCAATCCGGCGCCGGTATTTGCGGCCCGGAACGTGGTGTCGCTGGGAGCGCCGCGTGTCGTGGGGCGCGATGGGCTCAAGCTGACGCTCGTGGGCAGCGGCGGTACGCAGATCGAAGCGATCGGATGGGGGATGGCGGATCTTGCGCCGGCCATCCGTGCAGGCGTCGCGCTGGATGTCGCTTTCAGACTTGAGCGCGAGGAGTACAAGGGAGTGAGTCGCCTCCAGGCGCAGCTCGCCGACGTGGTCGTGCGGTGAGGATTGTAGGTGGCGAGTGGCGCGGCCGCACGATCAAAGCGCCGCGCGGCGACCGGGTTCGCCCAACGCTCGACCGGGTTCGCGAGGCATGGATGAGCATCATCCAGCTTTCACTACCTGGCGCGAACGTGCTCGACCTCTTTGCCGGTTCTGGTGCACTCGGGATCGAGGCACTATCCCGGGGTGCACGCAGCGCGGAATTCGTCGACATGGACCGCGGCTCACTCGAGGTCGTGAAATCCAATCTCGCCGTGCTCGGCGCCGAGGAGCGCTCAACGCTCACGCGTGCTGACGCTATCGCTTTTGCGGAAACGCTGGGAGCCGGAGCTTACGACGTTGTGTTCGCCGATCCACCGTACGGTACCGGCGCGGCCATACAACTCGCGACCGTGTGGCTGGGATCGCGGTTTTCCGAGGTGATCGGGATCGAGCATGCCCGCTCGACGAGAATGCCACCCGGTGGTGACACCCGGCGCTATGGCGACTCCGGCGTTACCTTCTACCGTTGATGCCGACAATCGCCGTTTACGCGGGCAGTTTCGATCCGATGACTCGCGGTCACGAGCAGCTCGCCCGCCGCAGCCGAACCTTCGTCGACGAGCTTGTCGTCGCGGTAGCCAGCAATTCGAGCAAGCATCCTCTCTTTTCCGTCGAGGAGAGAACCAAGCTGATCGAGGCCACTATCGGTGATGCACCTGGAATCACGGTGCGTGCGTTCGACGGGCTGCTCGCGGACTTTGCAAGCAGCATCGGGGCGTCATTGATAATTCGCGGATTGCGCGCGGCGGGTGATTTTGAGTATGAGTTCCAGATGGCGCTTATGAACAGGCATCTTGGCCCGAAGCTGGAGACGGTCTTCATGGTCCCGTCGGTGGAGACGACCTACATCAGCTCCAGCATCGTGCGCGAAGTTGCGCGCTACGGCGGCGACCTCACTGGACTGGTGCACCCCGCGGTCGCTGCGGCGCTGCAGGCCAAATTCGACGCCCGATGATGGGAAACAGCGGCACCGGGTTCATCAAGAGCATTCGCGCTCGCGCGGCGCTCGTGAAGCGGCGAATTGTCTTCCCCGAAAGCACCGATCCGCGAGTACGCGAGGCAACCCAGCGGCTCGACGCCCTCGGGATCTGTGATCCGGTGCTGGTCGATCCCGGTCCGGATGCGCTCAACCAGGCAGCTGACATGGTGGCCGCTGGGGTTGTGCATGGGATGGTCGCCGGTGCCGCTACCACGTCGCGTGACGTTCTTCGCGCTGCCATCAAGCACATCGGGATCGCGCCTGGGCTGCTCACGGTTTCCAGCGCCTTCTACATGGTCGCCGCGGGGGAGTGGGAGGCGCCTTCGGAGGTGCTGACGTTCACCGATTGCGCCGTTGTCCGGTACCCCACCGCCTCCCAGTTAGCCGACATCGCCATCTCGGCTGCCCGGGACCGCCGGCTGATCGTGGGCGACGACCCGGTTGTTGCGTTCCTGTCATTCAGCACTGCCGGCAGCGCTTCAGGTCCTTCTGTGGATCTGGTAAGGGACGCAGTCGACCTCGTTCGGCGCCGGGCGCCAAGCATCCTGGTGGACGGAGAATTGCAGGGAGACGCCGCGTTGGTGCCGGCGGTGGCGTCCCTTAAAGCCGCCGATTCGGTGTGCGGCGGGCGCGCCAACGTTCTGGTCTTTCCGTCGCTCGATGCTGGCAACATCGCATACAAGCTGGTGCAGCGCCTCGCCGGCGCAGCGGCTCTGGGGCCAATTCTCCAGGGCCTGGCGCGTCCAGCGGCCGATCTGTCGCGCGGCGCGACGGTTGACGATATAATCAATGTGACGGCGATTACCGCGTTACAAACGGAGAACGGATGAGCTTTACGCTTAAGAAAGAGGGCGACGTCGTTGTCGTCGATGTGGAAGGCCAGTTGATCGTCGGCAACCGCCAGGAACTCAAGCAGAAAGTGCTGGACGACCTGGAAAAGGGCGAGCGCAAATTTCTCATCGACTTTGCCCAGACGGGCTATATCGATAGCTCTGGCCTCGGTGTACTTGTATCTCTCAGCAAGAAGATCCGTGAGCACGGCGGCGAACTCCGTCTGGCCGATCTGAACGATGACTTGCAGACTCTGTTCGAGCTCACCAAGCTCGACACGCTGTTCCAGATTTCAGAGACAAGGGAGCGCGCACTCGAAGGCTTCTGATGAGGCACAATCCGACTATATCCGGGCCGCCGAACGTCAGCGGGCCCGTCCGCCCGGCGCCACCCATGACGGTCTGTTTGACTCGGTGACGCCCCCTTACGTCGCACTCGATGTCGAGATTCCGAGTGACGTTCGCCAGATCGAGCCGATCGTCGCACTCGTCACTGACCACTGCAAGACGCTGCATCTCCCCAAGCGCCAGTGTTCGCTGAACATTCCAGTTGCGTTGAGCGAGGCGCTGTCCAACGCGATAATCCGCGGCAATCACGAAGACCCGCGCAAGCACGTCCGGCTTCGCGCCACCGTGTCCGACCGGGCGCTCGTTTTTGACGTAGTAGATGAGGGCGCTGGCTTCGACATGGCCACCGCGTCGCGCGACCCCACCACGCCTCAGGAGATTGACAGCGAGGAAGGGCGCGGCGTCTTCCTCATGCACCAGCTCATGGATCGGGTTGAGCAATTTCAGAGCCCGCAGCACGTCATCCGTCTCACGCTCAACCGCTGATGCCGCGCGACCTCGAAGCTGAAATCGAGAACGCCGCGCGCGAACTCGCTGAACGGTACGAGGAGATCAACCTCCTGTACACCATCAGCGATATTCTCGGTCGCACCGTGTCGCTCGATCGCGCCGCCGCTACGATCCTTCGCGAAGTGTCAGAAACGGTGGGCGCGCGCCGCGGTGCAATCTTCGTCTGCGAGGCTGGCAGCGATATGCTGGATCCGATCGCGTCAGTCGGCGTCGCACATCAACTGCCGAGTGTCTCGCTGTCCGATCCGCGCAACCTCGCCGCACGTGCATTTCGTGGTCGACATCCGGTCGTCATCGTACCAGAAGATGATATCGATGACGACGGCTTCCGCGCCGGATCTGTCCTTGCGGTACCCATCATGTGGACCGGCGAGACGGGTCGCCCGGAGTTATTGGGCGCAGTAAGCCTCACTGACCGCCCGTCGCACGCCGCATTCAGTGCTGGCGACGTCAAGCTGGTCGCCGCGATAGCAACGCAGATTGGTAGTGCGATTCAGAATGCGCGACTCGTGCGCGAATCCCTGGAGCAACAGCGGCTGCTGCAGGAAGTGCGGCTCGCGCACGACCTGCAGATGAAGCTTCTTCCGAGCGCAGACGTCGTCGCACCGCAGGCCGAAGCGGCCGCGAGAGTGGTGCCCGCCGAGAGTGTCGGTGGCGATTTCTATCACCTGTTCCGCCTCACCCCTTCCGCGACCGGCGTGATGATCGGCGACGTGTCGAGCCACGGCTATCGTGCAGCGCTCATCATGGCGCTCGCGATGAGTGCCGCGGCGATTCACGCGCAGAGCACGCTCGATCCTGGAGCAATGCTGCACGCGTTGCTTCACTCCTTGCACGACGAGCTATCCAGCACCGAGATGTTCATCACACTCTTTTACGGTGTCGTGGACAAGCAGGCCGGAACTCTGCAGTTCGCCAACGCTGGCCACCCGCACGTATTCTGCTGCAGGCCTGACGCGGAGCCGGAGCGACTCGGCGCAATGGATCCGCCGCTGGGCATGTCCGACGCCGCGCCAAGCTCTCGATCGGTGCACTGGACAACCGGCGCTGATCTTCTTGTGCTCTTCACAGACGGAATAACCGACGCGCTCAACGAAGCTGGGCAACCGATGGGCGAGCGCCGCGTGCTCGACGCCATCAAGCGATACGCGGCCGAGCCGCCGGCTGTGATCGTCGATCGTGTCTTCGAGGCGTTGCGCGACCATACGGGTGACATTCCGCCGCGCGACGATCTCACGCTCGTCGTCCTCCGGAGCTGAGCACGCGCTTGCCGGGCGGCTTTCCGCCTACACTCAAGAGGCTGGGCCAACACTTTCTCGCCGACGAGCGCGCACTCGCGCACATTGTTGACACGCTCGCACCAACAAGCCAGGACACCGTTCTCGAAATTGGTGCCGGTCGCGGCGCACTCACCGATCTCCTGGCACAGCGCGCCGGACGCGTCGTCGCAGTCGAGCTCGATCGCGCGCTCTCAGTGCTGCTGCGTGACAGATTTGCCACGACGCCGAGTGTCGAGATTGTCGAAGCTGATATTCTCAAGACCGATCCCGGGGCGCTCGGCGGCCCGGGTTATCTACTCGTCGGCAACGTGCCGTACTACATCACCACTCCGATTCTCTTCCACGCTCTCGCATGCGCGCTGCCACGGCGCGCGGTGTTCCTGGTGCAGCGTGAGGTGGCGGCCCGGGCAATGGCCGACCCTGGATCCAAGAGTTACGGTGCGCTGTCGGTTAACCTGCAGGTGCTAGCGAAAGTGGAGCGCGTTTTCGACATTCCACCCGGGGCCTTCAGACCGCCGCCGAAAGTCGATTCATCGGTGATTCGAGTGACGCCGTTCGAGACGGCCGTGCTCGAGAACGGTGAGCAGCCGCGATTCAGGTCGTTCGTCCAGAGCCTGTTCAGCCAGCGACGAAAGCAAATCGGAACGATTCTCCGCGGCCTCGCGGCGTCGGGATCGACCACGGTACTGGCGGGCCCGCAAGCGCTGGCATCGCTCGGCATTGCACCAACTGAGCGCCCTGAGCGGTTGAGTCCGCTGCAGCTGCTCGCGCTATTTAGAGCGGTTCGCGAGGGCGAAGGATAGCGCTTCGAACTCGAGCCCCATGTTGACAGTGCGCGTGACGACATCTGCCGGCACGGTGATCTGCACTGGCGCGAAGTTCATGATCGCCTTGATGCCGGCGCCGACCATCGCAT
>JBDTIP010000248.1:0-2840 GCA_039936295.1 Gemmatimonadaceae bacterium | reverse complement strand
CGGCGAGAAATTTCGCGAGGCCTACCTGCTCCGCGTGAGGCGCCCAGGTTCCAACATGCGTGAGCAGTTCCCCCATCTTTGACGCAATTGCTGGCGCAGCGATCAGCCATGCGATTCGGAGGCCGGTTGCGGCGAATGCCTTGGATGCACCGTCCATCGACATGACGTACGGTGCGCTCTCGGGCACCAGCGCAGCGGCATAGCGATGCTTGTCGTTAGCCACGCGGAGCGCGCCATAAATCTGATCGTACAGAACGAAAAGCGGCCTCTCGTTGGCGCGGGCGAGCCTTCGCTGATTCTCCTCGACGACAGCCTCGAGTATCGACCGAAACACTTCTGGATCGATCGCAGTGCCAGTTGGGTTTGCGGGAGAACAGATGCAAATCATCCGTGCGGTACGCAGGTGTGGTGCGAACTCGTCGAGGGTAGGCTGAAACCCGTTGTCACTCCTGGCTTCCAGCACCACCGGGTGCGCTTCGGAAAGACGAACGTAACTATCAGTCTGCCAAGATGGAACCGAATAGACGACTGTCTCGCCAGGGGATACGACTGTCTTGTACGCGCCGAACAATATCGGCCGACCGCCACTCGCGATGAGGATCGAGTCAACCGGATACCGCACTCCCGACGCACGCTCGACGTAGTCGCGCACAGCTTCGCGGAGTGCCATCACACCCGACGGGGGTGGATAGTTGGTCACGCCAGACTCGAGCGCGGCCTCTACTTCATGCAGCAGCTTTGCCGGAATGGGAAAGTAACGCGTATCAAAATCGCCGACTGTGAGATCGGCGATTCGAAGCCCGGATGCCAATCGTTCGCGAATCTGGGCGGCGACCTTGAGGATGCCAGATGTCGGAAGGCTTTCAACGAGCCGCGACAGCGACGCGCCGAGCGCGACTTGGTCGCCGAAGTCGGGGATGATCATGCCAGTCTCACTATTGGGCCGGAGTGCCGCGGTCACTGCACCAGTCCGCGTTCTTCGAGCATTGGCTCGATGCGTGGATCTCGGCCGCGGAACTGGCGGTACATCTCGGCGAGATCTCCGGTGTTTCCGCGCGAGAGGATCGTGGAGCGGAAGTGATCGCCGTTGGCGCGCGTCAATCCGCCGTTTTCCCGGAACCATTCATAAGCATCGGCGTCGAGCATCTCGGCCCAGAGATACGCGTAATAGCCTGATGCGTAACCGTTACCCCAGATGTGCATGAAGTAACTCGACCGGTAACGCGGTGGAACCGCGCGCAGGCTGACATCGTTTTCAGTGAGCACCCGTATCTCAAACTCGGACGGGTCCTGCAGCGGTGACCCGGATGGAAGACTGTGCCATGAAAGATCGACGAGGGCAGCTGCAAGGACTTCGGTGAGTCGATAGCCCTGATTGAATTTCTCCGCCTGCCTGATGCGTTGTGCGAGCGCTGTCGGCATCGGCTCGCCCGTGCGATAATGGCGCGCGTAGTTGGCGAATACCGATGGATCTGTTGCCCAGTGCTCATTGAATTGCGATGGAAGCTCGACAAAGTCGCGTGCGACGCTGGTGCCGGAAAGGCTCGGATACTGCTGATTGGCGAAGAAGCCGTGCATGGCGTGGCCGAATTCATGGAACATGGTCGTAACGTCGTCGAAGCTCAAAAGGGCGGGCTGACCTTCGGCTGGCCTGGTGTAGTTCTCGACGTTGTATATCACCGGCTTGGTGCCGAGCAGCTTCGACTGGGTGACGAGACTATCCATCCACGCGCCGCCGTTCTTGTTGTCACGCTTGAAGAAGTCGCAATAGAACAATGTGAGCGGCGAGCCATCGGAGTCGGTGACTTCAAATACGCGTACGTCGGGATGGTACACTGGAATATCGTATCGCTCGGCGAACGTTATGCCATAGAGCTGGGTCGACGCGTAGAACACGCCGTTCTGAAGTACGGAGTCCAGCTCGAAGTACTGCTTGATCTCCTCGGCATCAATGTCGTAACGGGCGCGGCGCACTCGCTCGGCGTAGCGCTCCCAATCCCAGGGCTCGAGCTCAAAACTCTCTCCGTCACTCTCGATGACCGCCTGAATCGACTCGCCTTCTGCACGAGCCTTGGCTGTTGCCGCCGGCGCGAGATTGCGAACGAATGCAAAGGCTGCCTCGGGATTCTTCGCCATCTGATCCTGCAGCGCCCATGCAGCGTACGTCGGATAGCCGAGTAGTGCAGCCTTCTCGGAGCGAAGTTGGGCCAGGCGCGCGACGATGTTGCGGGTGTCGTTTGAGTCGCCGTGCTCGGTGCGGGACAGCGACGCATCGAAGATTTGTCGGCGCACGTCACGATTCGCGAGTGAGGCAAGCACGGGCTGCTGCGTGGTGTTGTGCAGCGGGATTACCCAGGTGTTACCGGATTCAGCGTCGGTGGCTGGGCGAGCGGCGGCGGCAATCTCGTTGTCGTTCAGTCCAGTCAGTGCGCCGCGATCGTGCGTCACGAACGCACTTGTCTTGGCCGCTGCAAGCAACTTGTTGGTGAATGTAGTTTGGAGAGTGGATGCTTCCTTGTTGAGTTCCTTGAGCGCTGCCTTGTCGTCCGCGGACAACGTCGCACCCTTTCGCACGAAGCAATCATTGTAGTACCACTCCAGCAGCTTGTGCGATTCGGCATCGAGCGTGAGCGTTTCGCGCGCGTTGTATACGTGCTCCACTCGCGCGAACAGGTTCGGGTCCAGGAAGATCGCGTCCTCATGCGCGGCTAGTCTGGGAGCCTCGTCCTCCTGAATCTGCTGCAGTACATCGCTCGTATTGGCGCCGGTTACCGCGCTGAAAGCGTGTAGCGCGCGGCTGAGCAATTCGCCGGAGCGCTCCAACGCCACAATCGTGTTTT
>JBDTIP010000247.1:0-16908 GCA_039936295.1 Gemmatimonadaceae bacterium | reverse complement strand
ACGCGATAGCAATCCTGTTGCAGAACGAGATCGTCGTCCGCCGGCTTGTCTTCGATGAGCAGCGAGTACTTGAAGCCGCTGCAGCCGCCTGGCTGGATGCTGACACGAAGGCCGCCTTCGTTGGGCGAAACCTTCTCGATTTCCATGAACTTCTGAACCTCGACCCCCGCGGCTGGCGTGAGGGTTAGGTTGATCTCTGGCTGGCTGGATACGGCCATTGGGTCACTCCTTGGTGTATCTGAAATATAAGTGGAAATTCGTCTTTCCAGTCGCCGATTACCCCCTGGCGCAGTGCTGGTTCCGGGTTCAGTGTCGGGCTGCGAGACCGGCCACGCGACGCGTTGGGTTGGCGGCACCATTTATTTACGTGCACGATCATGGCCGGAAGGCGCGCGGCTTGCGATTTTACCATGCATCAACCAAAGGAACTCCACGTCATGCCGCGATCGATCCTGAAACCGTTGCTAGTGCTGCTCGTGTTGACCGTGGGCTGCTCCGTTGTTTACCACAAACTGGACGACCCCACCGGGCTTCCGGAGGCACGCGTCAGGCCGGGAATATCGGTTCTGCTGAGCGACAGCAGCCGAATCATTACTGGCAAGCGCGTCGGCCTCCTCACCAACCAGGCGGGCGTCGATGAACACGGCAGGCGAGACATCGACCTGCTTCGGACCGACAAGCGCGCAATCGCGTCGAAGGTCCAGCTCGTAGAGATCTTTTCGCCCGAGCACGGGTTGAGCGCCGCACTCGACCGTACCGGAATTCAGTCGTCCTACGATCCCGTGAGCCACCTGCCGGTTATATCGCTGTACACCGACCAGACCATCGCGCCACCGGATTCTGATTTCCGCGCCATCGATGTCCTTCTCGTCGACCTGCAGGACGTCGGCAGTCGCACCTGGACGTATGAAGGATTGATGGTGTACGCGATGCGGGCGGCAGCGCGGGCGCACAAGCCGATCGTAATCCTGGATCGCCCCAATCCAATCACGGGCTCCTTCGTCGAGGGGCCGATGCTCGATTCGTCCCTGGCTAACGACCAGGATCCGTCACCGGGCCATTCCGGCCTCGCATGGGCGCTGTACCCGATTCCGCTTCGGCACGGCATGACCATGGGCGAGTTGGCCCGCTTTTATAACGACCAGCTCAAGATCGGCGCCGACTTGCATGTCGTTCCGGCCGCGCGCTGGTCGCGCGAAGTTTGGTTCGACCGAACGGGTCTGCCGTTCGTCGCGCCGTCGCCCAACCTGCAGTCGCTCCAGGCAATAATGCTGTATCCGGGCCTGGTATCCTTTGAGGCGACGAATCTGTCCGTCGGTCGCGGCACTGACCAGGCATTTCGTCGCATCGGAGCGCCGTGGCTCGATCCCGCGCGCATAATCAAAACGCTCAAGGATAGACCGATCCACGGCGTTCGATTCTCGGTCATCGACTTCACGCCAGTCGCGCCGAGCGACGGGAAGTACCCGGGCCAGCTGGTGCACGGAATCCGCATAGAGGTGACTGAGCGGAATGAGCTTCAGACCAGCAGGCTCACCGCGGGCCTCCTTGCGGCGATTTCCAAAGCGTACCCGCAGCAGTTCACGATTGATACAACGCGTTTCGATCGTCTGTTCGGGTCGCCGACCGCCCGTCGCGCAATAATGGGAGGCGCTGACCCGGATGCTGTAATCGACTCGACTTACGGCCCGGCGTATGCGTTCCGCAACAGGGTCGCCAAGTACCTCCTGTACTAACCGGCCCAACTTGTACCGCCGGCAGGCACCTGCGTGCACCCGCAGGTACGTGCTGGTACTGATCAACTCCCTGGAGCGCAAATGAAAAGACTGCTAGCGATGATGACGCTTGCCGTGGCCGCCACCGCCTGCGGCCCACGGAATGTGGAAGTGCGGACCGGCCCCCAGCCAGTAAGTGAAGTAACGCTGCGCGTGACCAACAATCTGGCTCAGGCGGCCAACGTCTACGTCGTCAACGGGGGCACCGACGTGTTCCTCAAGCAGGTGCCAGCGCACGGCGCCGAGTCCATGAATGTGCCCGGCATTGCCGCTGGTGCTACAGTGGAGCTCAAGGCGACGCCCATCGACGGCTCTCGCTCCTATACGCGCAATAACGTTACGCTCACCGGTCTATATGAGTGGCAGATACCGTAGGCCTTTCCACAGAGTCGCCATCTAGCCCGAGACCATCCGCGCGGCTAGCTTCAACCGCGATGATGCGCCTATGGAATGCGATAAAAGAAGGGTACCTCAAGGTCATAGAACCCGTCGCTGATTTGCTGGTTCGGTGGCGGGTGAACCCGAACGTCATTACGACGATCGGGACGGTCTGTACCCTCACCGGCGCCGTTGTGTACGCCACCGGGCACATCATGACGGCGGGATGGATAATCGCCCTCACTGCGCTTTTTGACGTTTTGGACGGGACCGTGGCTCGACGGACGGGCCAGTCGAGTGTCTTCGGGGCCTTTTACGACTCAACCTTGGACCGGGTTGCTGACGGCGGCGTGCTTGCGGGTCTGGCCGTCTTCTATGCCTCGTCGGTCGTGTACCACAACGTCTACATGCTGGTCGTGTGTCTGCTTGGCATAATCGGGACCTTCCTTGTGTCCTACACGCGCGCGCGCGCCGCTGGCCTCGGAATTGACGCGAAAGTCGGTGTAATGCAGCGCCCGGAGCGCGTAGTGTTATTATCCGTACCACAGGCCTTTTTCGGCCTGGCGCTGCACGGCTGGGTCCTCATGGGGATCGTCGTCTTGCTCACTGTCACGGCATGGATTACGGCCGTCCAGCGGATCAGCTTCGTGCATCGCGCAACGTCCAAGAAACCACTTGTGAATGTCTAACAGCTCCGCTCCACCCAAAATTGCGCCAGCTTCCGGGAAGCTTGGCATCCTCACGCCTGGCCTCGGCGCCGTCGCCACGACGTTCATTGCTGGAGTCGAGAGCATCCGTCGGGGACTGGCAAAGCCGATCGGCTCGATTACCCAGACCGCCACAATTCGGCTTGGCAAGCGCACTGAGAACCGCACCCCGCTGATCAAGGACTTCGTCCCCCTGGCGGACCTCAAGGACATCGTCTTCGGCGCCTGGGATCCGATCCCGGACGACGCGCTTACGGCGGCTCGAAAGGCTGGCGTGCTTGTGGACAAGGACATAGCGCCCATCGCTGATTTTCTTGCGTCCATCAAGCCGATGCCAGCGGTGTTCGATAACCATTATGTGACGCGCATTCACGGCACCAACGTCAAGACCGGGAAGACCAAGCGCGACCTCGCAGAGCAGTTGCGCCAGGACATTCGTGACTTCAAGTCGAAGAACAAACTCGATCGCGTCGTCATCGTGTGGTGCGCGTCGACCGAGATCTTCATCAAGGCCGGTCCACAGCACGCCACCATCGAGCAGTTCGAGCGCGCAATGGACAACAACGACGAAGCTATCGCGCCATCGATGTTGTACGCGTACGCTGCCATCATGGAGAACGTGCCGTTCGCCAACGGCGCTCCGAATCTGTCCGCAGACATTCCTGCACTGCTGCAGCTCGCACAACAGCGCGGAGTGCCACTCTCCGGCAAAGACTTCAAGACCGGCCAGACGTGGCTGAAGACCGTCATTGCGCCAGGCCTCAAGGCTCGCATGCTCGGGCTTGCTGGCTGGTACTCCACCAACATCCTCGGCAATCGCGACGGCGAAGTTCTGGACGACCCTCAGTCCTTCAAGACGAAGGAAGAGTCCAAGCTATCCGTGCTTCACACCATCCTTCAGCCGGAGAAGTACCCGGATCTGTACAAGGATTTTTCGCATGTCGTGCGCATCAACTACTATCCGCCGCGCGGCGACAACAAGGAAGGCTGGGACAACATCGACATCTTCGGGTGGATGAACTACCCGATGCAGATCAAGGTCAACTTCCTCTGCCGCGATTCCATCCTCGCCGCGCCGCTGGTTCTTGACGTCGCCTTGTTCAGCGATTTCGCGCAGCGTGCTGGAATGAAAGGCATTCAGGAATGGCTTTCGTTCTTCTACAAGAGCCCAATGACGGCGCCCGGATTGCAGCCCGAGCACGATCTGTTCATCCAGCAGACCAAACTCAAGAACACGCTGCGGCATCTGATGGGAGAGGACCAGATCACCCATCTCGGTCTAGAGTACTACGCTTCATGAACGGTTCGGCACTGATGCGCGGCGCATTGCTCGTCGCAGCTTCGCTCTCGATTGCCGCGTGCGGCAAGAACAATCGCCCAATCGAGATCCGACAGTGGACTGACGATCTTGCGTTTCGCATCAGTGCCGAGCCAGCACCGCCCATCGCCGAAGAGATGACGATTTTCAAGATTGTTGTCTCGGACAAGAGCACTGGCCAGCCGATCCAGAGCGGACAGGGTCGGATTTTTGCGACGAGCCAGGAGCGCGCGCAAACCGGCGACGGTCTCGCCAAGGGGCCTGAAGTCGGCACGTATTACGCCCATGTACGATTCCCGGTCTCGGGCGACTGGGCAGTCGGATTGCAGTTCAGGAGAGATTCGACCAAGACACTCGAGCGCACGCAGGACTGGCAGCAGCAAGTGTTGCCAGCGCCGCCTCTCGGCCAGAGCACGGACACGACGAAACACTAACATGCGCCACTATTTCAGATCCCATCTGAAGCCGGACCAGGTTCTTGCTATCGCGGATTCCTTTTTTCCGTCGATTCAGGAAAACCCCCAAAGCTCCTCCCATCACGGCCGCGAATTCGCAGGTCCGCTGGGAGCACTCAAGGTTTCAGTGAAGATGGAGGGCGGGCACTACACCTTCGTCCAGATTGATACAGATCAGACCGGCGAGAGCCGCCTGGATCGCAACGCCAAGAAGTTCTATGTCGAGCTGCACCGGGCCGAAGATCCCGAGTACAAGCTGACAGCTTCGTACTAGGCGGCGCCATGGCGTTGACCCGCGAGCAGAAGCTCGAGCTGTACTACTACATGCGGCTCACGCGCTCGCTTGAAGAGCGCCTCGTAAATCTCTACCGCCAGACAAAGGTTATCGGCGGCCTGTTCCGGTCACTTGGCCAGGAAGCAGACGCCGTCGGTGCCGCATACGCCTTGGACAAGTCCAAGGGCGACATTCTTTCGCCGCTCATACGCAACCTCGGCGCAATGCTCGTGCGCGGCGCCGAGCCGACGGAAGTGATCAAGCAGTACATGGCCAAGGCCGATTCGCCGACAAAAGGGAAGGAGCTCAACATCCATTTTGGCGGAATCGAGCGCGGCTTCGTCGGGCAGATCTCGCATCTGGGCGACATGGTGCCGGTTATGGCCGGTGTCACGCTCGCCGCGAAGATGCGCGGTGAGAATCGCGTCGGGCTCGTCTTTGTCGGCGATGGTGCAACGTCCACCGGTGCGTTTCACGAAGGGATAAATTTTGCGGCCGTCCAACGGTGTCCGCTCGTCGTCGTAGTCGAGAACAACGGGTATGCGTACTCGACTCCAGTGTCCAGTCAGACTGCGGCAAAGTCGTTCGTGGACAAGGCAATAGGATACGGCATCGCGGGCGCAAAGGCGGACGGCAACGATGTGCTCGCGGTGTACGACGTTACCAAGCGCGCCGTAGATCGCGCACGTGGCGGCGGCGGCGTGACGCTGATCGAGCTCATCACGTATCGCCGGAAGGGACACGCGGAGCACGACAACCAGTCATACGTTCCGGCGGGGGAGATCGAGAAGTGGGCCGCAGAAAACGATCCAATCGACCGCTTCGTGAAGGTGCTGCGCGCTGAAAAGGTGACTGCAGCTGCGCTCACCGCGATCGACGAAAGGGTGAAAACAGAAGTAGACAACGCGACTGATATCGCGGACGCCTCGCCGATGCCGGAGCCACTCGAGGCGCTGCGAGGAGTGTATGCCGATCCGCCGAACGTCTCGCCGTTGTGGTTTCGCGAAGACATTGCGAGCGCAGTCGACGGGCACGAGCGTCCGTCAGGATGGGGCACGTACGATGCCTGAAGTCACATACCTGGAAGCTATCCGCCAGGCATTATTCGAGGAAATGGAGCGCGACGCCAGCGTCTTCTGTCTCGGCGAGGACATCGGTGCGTACGGCGGAGCTTTTAAGGTTACCGACGGTTTACAGGCGCGCTTCGGCGCGTCGCGAGTAATCGACACGCCGATCTCCGAGATAGCCATTGTCGGCGCAGCGGCCGGTGCAGCGCACATGGGCATGCGTCCCGTCTGCGAGATGCAGTTCATGGACTTCGTTTCCAACGCGTACGACATGCTGACGAATTACGTCGCAACCGCGCGTTACCGTATCGGACTCGGATGTCCCATGGTCGTGCGTGGGCCAAGTGGCGGTTACGTGCGCGGCGGCCCGTTTCACTCGCAGAATCCGGAGGCCGCGTTCTTCCATACTCCAGGTCTCAAGATTGTAAGTCCTGCAACCGCGTCCGATGCCAAGGGTCTGCTCAAGTCTGCAATTCGCGATGATGACTGCGTTCTCTTTTTTGAGCACAAGTATCTGTATCGGCGCATAAAGGAAGAGCTGCCAGCCGGCGATCACCTGGTGCCGATCGGCAAGGCACGGACGGCACGTACAGGTACGGATGTTTCTGTCATTAGCTATGCGGCGACACTCTGGAAGGCGCTCGAGGCTGCCGATATCCTTCAGGCGGAGGATGGCGTGTCGGTCGAGGTAATCGACCTGCGAACATTGCTGCCACTCGACGACGAGGCGATTATCGATACGGTTCGGAAGACGAACCGGGTCCTGATCGTGCATGAGGACACACGCACCGGGGGCATCGCCGGCGAGATTACTGCGAGAATCAACGAGATGTGTTTCGAGTGGCTGGATGCGCCGGTGCTGCGAGTAACCGCTGCCGACGTTCCGTTGCCATATTCGCCGCCGCTCGAGGATTATGTGCTTCCGCAGACCTCGGACATCGTGCGCGCTCTAAGGCGCATTGTAGCTTACTGATGGAAGATGGCGCACCGGAGTATACCCGCCCGTCGATTGGCGCGTTCGTCGGCGCGGGTTGCTTTTCGGCGATCGGCGGTTTTTTTGGCGGTGGAATGCTGGCAGTACTCATCGCCAAGTTTGTTGGGTCGTACCAGGGTTGCAAGCCGCCAGAGGACCTTCCTGCATGCAACTGGGGTGAATACGCGGTGGTCGGAATGATCGCGGGAGTAATAATACTCCCGCTGGTGGCGATTATACGGCTCAGGGGCCGGAGGTAATAGATGGCACGGATTGATGTGACGATGCCGCAGATGGGCGAATCGATCGCCGAAGGCACTCTGTCGAAGTGGCTCAAGAAGGTGGGTGACCAGGTCAAGCGTGACGAGCCTATCTTCGAGATCTCGACGGACAAGGTTGACGCCGAAATTCCGTCACCGACCGCCGGAACGCTCGCGGAAATCCTGGTTCCTGAAGGCAAAACCGTTGCCGTGCAGACGCTCGTAGCACGCATCGAGACCGAGAAGGGTGCCATGGTCGCCGCCGCCACCGCTCCCGTTGCGGCCGTAGCAGCGACTGCCGCAGCGACTGCCGCCGCCGCAAGCGCACCGGTCGCGGGCGCTGTTGCCGTCGCGCCGCCGCCAGCCACGCCAGTGGCAACTGCCAACCGCAACGGCGACGGTAATGGTAATGACCATGGTGGGCCACCAAGTCAGCACGCAGTCGGGTTGTCTCTCGAGCAGCGGCTACGCTCCAAGTCTTCGCCGCTCGTGAGAAAGATGGCCGCCGAGCACGGCGTGGACATCACGGGTCTGAACGGAAGCGGCATAGCTGGTCGCGTTACCAAGCGCGATCTGCTGGACCATCTGGCTT
Source organism: Gemmatimonadaceae bacterium (assembly GCA_039936295.1). Lineage (GTDB taxonomy): Bacteria > Gemmatimonadota > Gemmatimonadetes > Gemmatimonadales > Gemmatimonadaceae > Fen-1247. The sequence continues at coordinate 9,109 of JBDTIP010000247.1, read as the reverse complement.
CTGGTCCCGCGGTTTCGTCGGCGTCGATGCATGCCCCAGGTGGCACCGAATTCCACGGACCGACGCCGCAGCCGTGGGCCGGCGACCGCGTCGAGTCGATGTCGAAGATGCGCGCGCTCATCAGCGACCACATGGTCGCGTCACGCCGCACATCCGCGCATGTCACATCGTTCATGGAGATGGACTTCACGCGGATCGCCAAGATTCGCGCGAGCAAGCGGCGTGACTTTGAGGCGGCTACGGGCGAGAAGCTCTCGTTCATGCCGTTCATCATCAAGGCTACCGTCGACGCGATCAAACAAATACCAATCATCAATTCGTCGGTAGCAGGGACGAACGTCATCTATCGCAAGCCGGTCAACATCGGCATTGCGGTCGCGCTGGATTGGGGCCTTATCGTTCCCGTGATCAAGAACGCCGACGATCTCTCTCTCACCGGCCTTACGCGCTCGTTGAACGATCTCGCAAATCGCGCTCGCTCCAAGAGACTGTCGCCCGACGAAGTTCAGGACGGCACGTTTACGATCACCAATCCCGGGGTGTTCGGATCCCTCATGGGGACTCCGATCATCAATCAGCCGCAAGTGGCGATCATGGGCGTGGGTGCGATCGAGAAGCGGCCCAAGGTTATCTCGGGCGCAGATGGTGAGGATACGATCGCGATTCGTACCTGCGCGTACTTTTCACTATCGTTCGATCACCGCGTTATCGATGGCGCCGTGGCAGATCAGTTTCTGGCCCAGGTCAAGCGCAACATCGAGACATTCCCAGAGAATGGAGTGATCTGACTGTGTCGCGTGTGCTCACAATTCAGCGGACCACAATACCACCGGTCGAGCGAGCGCGATACATGGAGCGGCTGGCGGAGCGATCCTCGTATTACACCGGCGCGAATTGCCGCTTCTGGGTCTTCGAGGATCCGGGACTCAAGAATGCATTCGTCGAATTCACGGAGGCAGATGATGCCGCGACGCTCGCGGCAGCTATCGCCTCTGCGCCGGAGCCCGGATCGGGCCCCCTGCGCATTTACCACCAAGTGGAGTTGTAGATGCCTTTCCGTACGGTAACTGTCGATGGCGCTGCGTGGCGTGTACAGCCGTCGGGATACATCACTGTGAATACCAAGGACGAGTTCGCGCTTGTTTTCGCGCGGGACACGGCATCTGGTACCGAGACACGCGTGGTACGATATTCACCGGTCGGCGCACTGTGGCGTGAGCAATCATTCGCCTCTCTGACTGACGATGATCTCCGACGCTTGTTCGCGCAGTCGCAGCCCAGCGCCACCTCGCCCGAGGCATTCTACGCTCGATGATTGAGAGCGGCAGCGAGCAGGTCCACGAGCGCTGTGTCGATCTGCATGCGCACTCCACGGCATCGGATGGCGCCGTGTCACCCGTCGAATTGGTCGAGGCGGCCGCGCGCGCGGGGCTGCTCGCGATTGCGATAACCGATCACGACACCATCGCTGGTAACGACGCGGCCGCCGCGGCAGGCGCGCGCGCCTGCATCAGAGTAGTGAGCGGTTGTGAGCTGAGCGCATATGATGGCGATCTCGAGATTCACCTGCTCACACTTCATATCCAGGATCCCGGCGCGATGCGGCCGCGGCTCGAAGGATTTCAGCGCGAGCGGATTAACCGAGGCCATGCGATAGTCGAGAGGCTGACAGCGATCGGAGTGCCCGTCGATATGTCGGACGTCCTCGCGGAAGCGGCGGGTGGTGCGCTCGGCCGCCCGCACATCGCGCGCGCGCTTGTGCGCGCGGGCCACGTCGCAGATCATCGTGATGCCTTCGATAAATACCTCGGTGCGGGTCGTCCAGCTTACGTGCCCAAGCCGCGCCTCGAAATTGCGGACGCCATCGCTCTCGCGCATGCTGCCGGTGCATTGGCCGTATGGGCGCACCCCGGCCGCGACGGAACGCGCGAGCGGCTTGTGCGCCTCAAGACTCATGGTCTCGACGGCACCGAAGTGCGCCATCCCGGGCATACACCGATCGATACCCAGCGATTGCTCCGACTCGCTGCTGAGCTCGACCTCGTCCCCAGCGGCGGATCCGATTGGCATGGCGCGACGGAAGGCTACCGCGTGATCGGTAACATGCACGTGCCCCTGGCGTGGCTCGAGCTGCAGGACGCGCGGCTCGCCACTCGCGTGTCGTGAATTAGCGTGGAACTCGCCGGCCGTGTCGCGCTCGTTACCGGCGGCGCACATCGTGTTGGTCGCTCACTCAGCGTGGCTCTCGCCGACGCCGGAATGCGTGTTGCGATCCATTACAACTCCGCATCCGCCGAGGCGGATGCACTGGTCGGGGAACTGTCGGAGCGCCATCGAGAGGCGCGTTCGTATCCGGCGGATCTGACCCACGCTGATGCGCCGTCTGCGTTGATCGCGGCGATCACGCGCGATTTTGGCGGTCTCGACGTGTTGATAAATTCCGCCGCCGTGATGATGCGAACACCAGTAGCTGAGGTCTCCGTTGCCCAATGGGACGCTATGTTCGCACTCAATCTGCGTGCGCCATTCTTTCTCGCGCAGGCGGCACTCCCGTGGTTGCGTACGGCAAGAGGCTGCATCGTAAACCTGGCCGATCTCGCTGCGTTCGAGACTTGGCCGGAATACATTCCTCACGGCGTCAGCAAGGCTGCTGTCGTTCAGATGACACGCGCGCTTGCTCGCGCATTCGCGCCTGACGTTCGCGTCAACGCAATTGCGCCGGGTGCGGTTCTGCTACCTGATAGCTGGGACGAGGCAACCCGCGCCCACTTCGCGGCGACGACACCACTGCGACGTATTGGCTCTCCGTCCGACGTAGCCGATGCGATGCTGTATCTCCTCCGAGCGGATTACGTGACCGGCGATACGCTGCTCGTTGACGGCGGCCGCCATGTCAGGAGCTGACAGCCGCGAATACGGCGCGATCGTCGTCGTAGGCGGCGGCTGCTACGGATCGTACTACGTTCGGCAGCTCGAACGTGCCAGGGCAGCTGGTGCGCTGCGCTTCGAGCGCATCGTTGTCGTCGATCGTTCCGCAGATTGCGCCGTCGCTCGGGTAGGCGGGGAGGCACATGTCGTGATCGCAGAGTGGACGGATTTCTTCAACGACTATCTCGGCTCCGAGTCGGAGGATACTCCGGACGCGATTGTTCCGTCCCCATTGATGCCGCATCTCATGTATCAGTGGCTGCTCGGCCGCGCGCGCACGAGATGGCCCGATCGCGATGTGACGACGCAAAGTCTGGCGGTGGAACCGGAGACGCCGTGGAAGAGCGCAGCGCCCGATGGGACGTTCTATGCCAGTTACGCAACATGGATGTGCCCCATCAATTGCGTCGAACCGCGGTTGTGTCCGCATACGGGCGGCGAGCGAAGCTGGACCATGCCTAGCGCTGCGCGGGATCTGGTGAATCGGTCACAGCGGTCGGCCGAGCCGTTGCATGGGCCGGTTATATTTCACTGCACACACCGTGCGTTCGGCGTGGGGATGTTCGATACCCGAGATGTGGTCGCTGCCGACCGCCTGGTACAGCACGTGGGAGCTGGCGCGACCGCGAACGTTCTCGTCGCTACGGTCTCGCACTGCCACGGGGCATTCAACATTTTACACGTCAGCGCGGACACTTCCCGGAATTAAATGGGCCAGATTCACGAATATGACGTCGTAATCATCGGGGCGGGGCCAGCCGGAATGACGGCTGGCATGTACGCCGGCCGCTCGATGCTGAAGACCGTCGTGCTCGAGCGCGGAGTCGCCGGCGGCGAGCTGCTGAACACGGAAGCGATTGAGGATTATCCGGGCTTCGAGCACATCGAGGGCTGGGACCTCGCGCAGCGCTTTGAACAGCACGCAAAAAAGTTTGGCGCCGAATTTCATCAGACGGCTGCGCTATACATAAAAAAGCTCGACGATGGCACATTCGAGGTGGCGACCGAATCTGGTGACCTGTATCGCGCGCCGACTGCAATCATTACCGCCGGCGGAAGCCCGATCAAGCTCGGCATACCCGGTGAGCAGGAGTACGCTGGCAAGGGCGTTTCGTATTGCGCGATTTGCGACGGCGCCTTCTTCAAGGGTCACACCATCGCAGTAGTCGGCGGCGGCGACGCCGCGGTGGAGGAAAGCGATTTCCTCACGCGCTACGCACAGAAGGTGTACCTGATTCACCGTCGTGATGAGCTACGCGCGTCAAAGATCCTGCAGAAGAGGTTGTTCGAGAACCCCAAGATCGAAGTCATCTGGGATACGCTGGTGGAGCGAGTCGAGGCAGACGCGCAGGGCTTCGTGCATAACCTCAAGCTGCTCAGCGTCAAGACTGGCGCGCGTAGCGATTTAGCGGCGACGGCGATGTTCGTCTTCGTCGGCTTCCGCCCCAATACCGGAATCATCGAAGGTCACGTCGACCACGACGAGATGGGCTACCTGCTTACCGATACGAACATGGAGACGTCCATCGACGGACTCTTCGCAGCGGGTGATGTGCGTTCGCAGCTCACTCGACAAGTAACCACAGCTGCCGGAGATGGAACCACCGCTGCAATAGCGGCCGAGAAGTATCTTGCGTCCCTGCGCGACTCTTCAGTCGGTCGCATCGTCGCAACGGGCGGGTACGCGGTGTGAAGATCGACTCGCGCACCGTCGGTGCGTTTCAGGAGAATACATATCTCGTCGTCGATGAAGACACCGGCGAAGCGATCGTAATTGATCCTGGCGACGAAGGTGATGAGATCATCTCGATGATCGAGGCCGGCGGTGGTACGCTGCGCTCCATCTGGCTCACACACGCTCATCTGGATCACATCGGCGCTGTGTCCGCTCTCCGGCGACGGTATGGTAGCGTGCCGGTGTATCTTCATCCGCTTGACCGCGCCGTGTATGACGCGGCGTCGTTGTTTGCGGAGTCCTACGGTATTCCGTTCGAGCAGCCCGATGCGCCCGATGCGGAATTGGCGCACGGCGACGTCGCGTGGATCGGCAATCTGAATTTCGATGTCATCCACGTTCCTGGCCACAGCCCCGGTCACGTCGCGTTTTACGGTCATGGCATCCTCCTCGGCGGCGATGTGCTGTTCGCGGGCTCCATCGGACGCACCGATCTGCCCATGGCTAATCCGGAGCACATGCAGCAGTCCTTGCGGGCGCTTGCAGCGCTTCCGCCGGACACTATCGTCTATCCGGGTCATGGTGAAACGACGACTATCGGCCAAGAGCTGAGCACCAACCCCTTTCTGAATGGACTCGCAAATGTCAAGCGCAACGCGGATTGAGAAGGACCCTCTCGGAGAGCTTGCCGTGCCTTCCGATGCACTGTACGGCGTGCAGACTTTGCGCGCAGTTCAGAACTTCCCGATCAGCGGGATACGCCCACTTCCGGCGTTCGTCGATGCCGTAGTGCGAATCAAGCGAGCGGCAGCGCTGACACACAAGGAGACCGGTCGACTGGACCCAAAGCTTGCGGACGCGATCGTTGCAGCTGCGGACGAAGTGCTGTCGGGCAAATGGCGCGATCAGTTCGTTGTCGATGTATACCAGGCCGGCGCCGGAACGTCGCACAACATGAACGTGAACGAGGTGCTCGCCAACCGTGCAAACGAAATGCTAGGTAGCGAGCGCGGCAAGTATTCGCCCATCCATCCGAACGATCACGTCAACATGGCGCAGTCGACCAACGACGTGATTCCAACTGCGATTCGCATCGCGTGCATCGCGCAACTTCCGGAGCTCGCTGCGGCGATTCAGGCGCTTATCGATGCCCTCGCAAGCAAGGGAAAAGAATTCGACGGAATCATTAAGGCTGGGCGCACGCATCTTCAGGATGCGATGCCGATACGGCTTGGGCAGGAATTCGCTGCGTACGCCGGTACGCTGGCGCGTAATCTCAAGCGTGTGAACCAAGCTGCTGATTACCTGCGCGATCTCGGAATCGGCGGTAGCGCGGTTGGGACGGGTGTCAACGTCGAGCCGCTGTATCCTCACCTCATGGTGAAGTATCTCAACGGCATGATCGACGGCAAGCTGCGCGCTGGCGAGGATCGGATTCAGCTCATGCAGAGCATGGGCGATGCAGCAGCCTTCAGCGCGGCGATGAAGGTGCTAGCGCTTGATCTCAGCAAGATCGCGAGCGATCTTCGATTGATGGTAAGCGGTCCGCGCACCGGTCTCGACGAGATCACGTTGCCAGCGGTGCAGCCCGGGTCGTCGATCATGCCAGGGAAGATCAACCCGTCCATCGCAGAGATGGTGAACCAGGTCTGCTTCCAGATTGTCGGGCTCGACGCGTGCGTAGCTGCCGCTGCCGAACATGGGCAGCTCGAGTTGAACGTGATGATGCCTGTAATCGCGTTCAACATCCTGCTCGCTGAGCACGTCCTTCGCACAGCGTCGCATACATTTGCTGAAAAGTGTGTTGCCGGCATTCAGGCCAACGCTGCACAGTGCGCCTACTGGGTGGAGCGGTCCGCGGCACTCGCGACCGCACTCGCCCCGCAAATCGGTTACGCCAAGGCCGCCGACATCAGCAAGCGCTCCGTGAAGGAGGGGGTGTTGATCCGCGATCTCGTCAAGCGCGAACACGTGCTGCCAGACAGCGAGATCGACGACGTCCTGGACCTCGCCAAGATGACCGAAATCGGAGTTCCTGGCACGCATTGAGGCCACGCTGGCGGCATTGAATGCGAATGTCACGACGTACCCGTTGGGGGGGTGGCTCTGCCACCCATGGCTCCCTCCACGTGATATCGAACCCTGACGATTGAGATTCGATAGAGCGCGGCGCGCTCTACTTGCGCCAATCAGACAATTAGCTAATTTGCTAATCAACTAACCACCCAGCCCATGATCGCTCTCATCGTCGCGGCCGCGCTGGCCACTTCCGTTCCCGCCGCACCAATCATCGACAGCACCATGTCGCAGCCAATCACTCTCACGACGCCAACCGGTGAGCTCTTCGGCACGCTGGTCCTGCCGCCAAGCCCCGGTGCGCACCCAGTCGTCCTCATCATCGCCGGATCCGGCCCCACGGATCGCGACGGCAATTCGCCGGCGCCAATCGCACCCGGCAAGACACTGAGCACAGACTCGTACAAATTGCTTGCGACCGCGCTCGCTGCGCACGGCATCGCGTCGGTCCGCTACGACAAGCGCGGCATCGCAGCCAGTGCCAAGGCAATGGGCGGCGCGGACGAAAGTAGCCTTCGCTTCGACACCGGCGTCGATGACGCGGCTGCATGGCTGAGGATGCTGCACGCCGACCGGCGATTCTCAAAAGTGATCATCGCCGGTCACAGCGAAGGCTCGCTCGTCGGCATGGTCGCCGCGCAGCGCGCGCCCGCTGACGGCTTCATCTCGCTCGAAGGCGCGGGACGTCCCGCGGCGGACGTCATTCGCGAGCAACTTGTTGCGAGAGGCGTTCCGCTCGCGATGTTCGCTCCGATTCTCGATAGTCTCTCAGCAAGAAAGACCGTCGAGAAAGTGCCGGCTGGTCTCGAAGCATTGTTTCGTCCGAGCGTGCAACCGTATCTCATCTCCTGGTTCCACTACGATCCGGCCGCAGAGATCGCGAAGCTGCGGTATCACGTACTCGTGGTCCAGGGGACCAACGACATCCAGGTGTCGGCCGAGGATGCGAAGAAGCTCGCCGCAGCACCCAACGCAACGTTGCTCACATTGAACGGAATGACGCACGTCCTCAAGGTTGGGCCGCCAGATCCAGCGGGCCAGATTGCCGGCGTGTATTCCGATCCCGCGCTGCCACTCGATCCTCAGCTGGTCACCGCTGCCGTTAATTACGTGCATGATTCCGCGCGCTCGGCATCGGCTGCCGCGTCGCGCACGCGGTGACAGACGCGTTTCGCGCGCTCGCAGATCCGACGCGTCGCGCAATTCTGGATCAGCTCCGCGGCGGCTCGCGCACGTCGGGAGAGATCGCGGAGCAATTCGGTTCGTCGTGGCCCACCATATCGCGGCACCTCAGCGTGCTGAAGGATGCCGGCCTCATCAACGCCGAGAAGGAAGGCCAATTCATGCGCTATGAGCTCGCGACCACCGTGTTTCAGGACGTGTTGGAAAAACTGGCTGCCTGGACTCACCCTATACCGGAGAAATCGAAGCAACATGCCTGATTATCGAAAAGTCATCGATCCATCGCTCATCCTCGCGGCCTTGGGCTTCTCTGGAATTGCGTTTCCATACTTGCCGGCGTCTCTGCCTATCCACTGGGCAGCGTCCGGTGTTCCAGACGAGTTCGGGAGCCGCGCGGAGGCGACCCTCGTAATGCCGCTAGCGATGCTGGGACTCTGGGTGATCTGTTCCGTGGCGCCGCGCTACAGTCGCCTGTTTTTCATCAAGTATACGGTGCGTGACGCAGATTTATCCGCCGTTCGACCCACATATGACCGGCTTGTAGCCGGCGCGCTGGCGATGGTGCTCGCGCTACACATATCCGGACTCGCGGCTGCGCTCGGCTTCATCCCTCCATTGCGTCAGGCAGCTGTGGTTGGAGTGATTCTGTCTTTCGGCATGATCGGTGCTGGCAACTATTTGCCCCGCGTTACCAAACGGAACGCGTTGATTGGAGTTCGGCTGCCATGGACATTTAGGAGTGACGAAGTCTGGCGCCGCAGCCAGCGCGCCGCAGGTTACGGGCTCGTAGCTGCGGGAATAGTCGGCGTGGTTGGCTCCATAGCCGTGACTGGCGAACCCATCAAGCCGTTGTTTATTGCGCTGGCGATCCAATTCATCGGCGTGATAATCTACTCCTACAGTCTGGCCCACTCACGCGACGTTCCCTGACTGTTCGGGCAGCAGCCTGTTGCGCAACCCTTGCTCCGCGCCGTTCAGCCCGGTATCCTCCATTCATGCGCATCACCACCTGGGCCGAGTACGGTGTTATCTGCGCGCTGCACCTGGCGCGCCGGACGAACGACGGACCCGTGACGGGACGCGACATCGCCGCTCAGGAGCGCCTTCCGGCCGACTATGTAGAGCAGATTCTGCTCCGCCTCCGCCGCGCTGATGTTATTAAAAGCGTTCGTGGAGCGCGCGGTGGCTACATGCTGGCAAGACCGTCGAGCGAAATAACGATTCGTGATGTAATTCACGCGTCCGAGC
>JBDTIP010000246.1:0-22715 GCA_039936295.1 Gemmatimonadaceae bacterium | reverse complement strand
CTCGACGCCAAGACTCATCGAGTGTATCTGATCACAGCCGCGTTCAATCCGCCACCGCCAGCGACTGCGGCGCAACCACATCCACGTCCGATGATTGTGGCAGGCTCATTCGTCGTACTCGCGGTGGGAAAGGAAGGGTAGCAGTACTTACCGCGGCTCGAGAGCTCCTTCAAAGACTTCCAGCGCAAGTTCGGCCTTGCCGAACGGGGCCGATACTTGCACACCCGCGACGACCGGACGCACGCGCTCGAGCATTTCGCGCGCGATCGCGATGCCTTCCTGCACGGCATGCTCCTTGGATAGCGCATTTGCGCGCCGCATTCGCGATATCACTTCGCTCGGCACGGTCACTCCGGGTACTTCGTTCGCGAGAAACTCGGCGTTGCGCACCGATACAAGCGGCCAGATCCCGGCGACAACCGGAATCTTGAGTGATTCGATGCTGCGCATGAAGACCTCCAACTGCTCCGCATCGAACACCGGCTGCGTTATCGCGTATTCGGCGCCGGCCTCCACCTTCCACTCGAATCGCCGACGCTCGTTGGCGACGTCGAGCGCAGCGGGATTAACGCCCACTCCTATCACAAACTGCGTTGGCTCACCAATCGCGTTGCCGCCTGGGTCGAGTCCGCGGTTCAGGTGACTGACGAGGTTGGTGAGACCGATCGAGTCAATATCAAAAACAGCCGTCGCTGACGGATACGGCCCCATCTTTGGCGGATCGCCCGTAATCAGCAGCACGTTACGCAGGCCAACAGCAGCTGCACCGAGGAGGTCGCTCAGCATTCCGAGGAGGTTGCGGTCGCGGCAACAGTAGTGCGTCACCGTCTCGATTCGCGCGTTCTGCTCGATGAGAAGGCTCGTGAGGACGGCAGCCATACGGCTCTGTGCGCGCGGACCATCGGGCACATTGATCGCATCGACACCCGCCTTGTGCAGTGCCGCGGCATCCCGCAACAACTTTGAAGCATCCACACCGCGCGGCGGCACTAGCTCAACGGATGTGACGAAGTCGCCAGCGGCGAGCCGCGCAGACCAGTGCGAGCGCTTTGCGAACGGCACGGATTCCACGCCGACCGTACGATCGCTCACAGCGGCATGAACGACAGCCGCGCGCGACGTGCGACCCGAACGCGGTGCGAGTGGTCGTACTCCTTCCGCGAGTTCGCGGATATGCTCGGGCGTGGTACCGCAACAGCCGCCAATTATCTTGGCGCCTGCGACGACGATGTGCCGCGCATACGTCGACATGTACTCCGGACTTGCCATGTACATCGTGCGGCCGCCCACGTCGCGCGGCATACCGGCGTTTGGCTGCGCGCTCAACTTACGCGTGGTCAGCGGCGCCATCTTCTCAATCGCCTCCAGAATCGTCTGCGGTCCGACCGAGCAGTTGAGTCCTATGATGTCAGCCCCAGCGGCGTCCAGCGATCGCACGATATCTTCTGGCGTCGCTCCGTATGCGGTCACACCGTCGACGTTGATCGCGACCTGGGCGATGACCGGCATGCTCGCATCCACATCGCGCGCCGCGAGAATGGCCTGGCCCAGCTCGTCGAGATCGGAGAACGTCTCCAGAACGAACAGGTCCGCGCCGCCGTCCTTCAGAGCGCGCATCTGCTCGGCGAATATTTCGCGCGCTTCAGCGCGCGACGTCGGACCATAGGGCTCGAGCCGCACACCCAGCGGTCCGACCGCTCCGGCAACGAGTACTGATTCACCTGCGGCTTCGCGCGCCAGTCGCGCAGCACTCGTGTTGATACTCTGCACCTCGCGCGACAACCCATGCTGCTCGAGCTTCAACCGATTTGCACCGAAAGTATTGGTCTCAATCACCTCGGCGCCGGCCCTTACATACTCCGCATGAATGCCGCGGATGAGATCAGGTGCTCTGAGGCAGAGCTCGTCGTAGCACTGATTGATGAACACGCCGCGCGCGTAGATCATCGTCCCCATCGCGCCGTCAAAGACTACCAGCGCCTCCGGATCGAGCAGCCGCGCCAGCAGCGCGCTGCGCGGACTCGCGTCATGCTCAATCGTATCGCGCCCATGGGTTGCCGCCGAAATCGTATCAGGCAACTGCCGGCTCCAGCTCGGCGGCCGCGCCGCGCACGGCATAGTATCTCGCCTCCGGATGATGCATGATCACAGCCGCTGTCGACTGCTCCGGCGTAAGCTGGAACGACTCGGTGAGGACCATGCCAATCTCCTCGCTTGCGGGAAGCAGTCTGAAGACCACTGCGTGGTCCTCCAGATCCGGACACGCGCCATAGCCCCACGAGTAGCGTTTCCCGGACTCTACGCCCAACTCAGCCTTCACTCGCCTGTGTGTCCATTCGGCGAGCGCTTCGGCGGTCTCCACGCCCAATCCATGGATGTAGTACGCTTCGGCATATTCGTTCGCCGCCTGCAGTGTGGCGAAGCGCTCCGATGCAGCGTGTCCGACTGTGACAATCTGCAGTGGAAGGACGTCGACCACACCGGAGTCCGCCGAGCGCACGTAGTCGGCGAGACACAGTCGCTCGCGTCCGACCATGCGCGGAAATGAGAAGCGTGCCGTCTCGCGCCTCGTTCCGTCAGCGGCGTACGCTTCGGCATCGTAGACGATTATCTCGTTGCCCGAAGACTGCACCGGGAAATAGCCATAGACGACTTCCGGTTTGAGCCATCCCTCGTTCTTCGCTTCGGCCTTCAGTCGCTCAAGAATGGGCTCGAATTCCTCCCGGACAGTGCGCTGGTACTGTTCGCCGGAGCCGCGCGCGCCCCACTGCAGGCGGTACAACTCATCGAGATCGAGATGCGCGAACACCTCGTCGAGCGGAATGTCGCGAATCACGCGCGAGCCCCAGAACGGCGGCGTTGGAATAGGGTTGTCGGCAGCAACGTCGCTGCGAACGGTTGAATCGTCGCCAGCCACAGTGTCCTTGCCAACCTGAGTATGCAGAAAGACGTCCTTCTTCGCGTCCGCGATCAGCTTCTCGACGAACTGCTCGTTGCGCGTGTCGTCCTGCAAAACCTCCATCGTGTCGAGGCCCTCGAAGGCATCCTTGCAGTAAAAGACGCCAGCGTCGTACGCGCGCTCCCCATCCACGAACATCGCGCGCCTGCCGAAGCGTCGATTGATAGCAGCGCCTCCGATCATGACGGGAATGCTGATTCCGCGCCTGTCGAGCTCCTGCACGCACAACGGCATCTGCTTCGATGTAGATACGAGAAGCGCGCTGAGGCCGATGGCATCCGCATTCACTTCTACTGCCTTCTCGATGATCGTATTGACAGGAACTTGCTTGCCCAGATCGTAAACGGTGTAGCCGTTGTTGGAAAGAATCGTGTTCACCAGCGATTTACCGATGTCGTGCACGTCACCGTACACCGTCGCAAGCACAACGCGTCCCTTGGTGTAGCCTTCACTCTTCTCGAGGAATTTTTCGAGATGCTGAACCGCTTTCTTCATCACCTCGGCTGATTGCAGCACGAATGGAAGTATCAGCTCTCCCGCGCCGAACTTGTCACCGACGTCCTTCATCGCAGGAAGCAGCACACCGTTAAGGACGCGCACCGGATCTGTGCGGACATTGGCCGCGTCGAGCGCATCCTCGATCCCTTCCTTCTTCCGGTGCAGTACCATCCAGTGGATCTTCTCATCCGCCGTCATGCCGGCTGTTGGGTCTTCCCTGGCCGCTTGTCCGGACGCACTCGATTCGGTCGGCGCGGAGAAGCACTCAATGAAGAGCTGCAGCGCGTCGGGCCTGCGGTTGAACACGAGATCGTCGGCGATAGCGCGCTCCGCGGCCGAGATCTCCGCGTAGGGCCGGATATGCGCCGGGTTCACGATCGCCGCATCGAGCCCCGCCTCGACACAATGGTGCAGGAACACCGAGTTGAGAACCGCGCGTGCTTCAACCGTGAGGCCGAACGAGACGTTGGAGACGCCGAGTACGGTTCCCACACCTGGAAGCTCACGCTTGATTAGCCGTATACCCTCGATTGTCTCAGCAGCCGAGTCGATCCACTCGGCGTCGCCCGTCGCGAGCGTGAAGGTGAGCGCGTCGTAGAGCAGATCCTCCGGCGCAAGACCGTACTCGCCGACAGCAATGTCGTAGATCTTGCGCGCGACCTCGAGCTTGCGCTCGCGGGTCTTGGCCATGCCAATCTCGTCGATGGTCAGCGCGACTACCGCTGCGCCATGCTTCTTGACCAGAGGCACGACCGCTTCAATGCGTTTCCGGCCGTTCTCCATGTTGATGGAATTGACGAGCGCGCGGCCGGGTACATGTTCGAGCGCCGCAGCGATGACATCGGGTTCAGTGGAGTCGATCATCAACGGTGCTTCGACACCCATCGATAGTAGCTTCACCACCTGCGACATCTGCTCCGCTTCATCCGCGCGCTCGGTCACGGCGACGCAAACGTCCAGCACATGCGCGCCCGAATCCACCTGATCGCGCGCGACTTCGACGATACCCTCGTAGTCCTCCGCGAGCAGCAGCCGCTTGACGCGGCGGGATCCCTGCGCGTTGACGCGCTCGCCGATCAGCAATGGCGGCGGCGTCTGGCGCAGCGACGTCGCACGCATTGCGGATGAAACCATCGGAATGCGCTGCTCAACGGTTCGCGGCGCTGGATTGGGCTCCGCCGCTCGCAGCTCCTCGACACGCGCAACGATCGCTGCAAGGTGCTCCGGTGTCGTGCCGCAACATCCACCAACGATTCGCACTCCGAAGTCGCGGACGAATTCACCCAACGCCTGCGCCATCGGCGCCGGCTCGAGCGGATAGATCGCGTCGCCGGTGCCAGTATTGAGCGGCAGCCCAGCGTTCGGGATCACTGACAGCGGGAGCGTCGCGTTCTCCGCGAGAAAGCGGATCGGCTCCCGCATGTGCTCAGGGCCGGTCGAGCAGTTGAGACCGATGACATCGACGTGCAGCGACTCGAGTGTCGTCATCGCACTGGCGATGTCGGTGCCCAGGAGCATGCGTCCGCTCACGTCGAGCGTCACCTGCACCTGGAGTACCACCCTGCGGCCGATTTCCGCGAACGCTCGCTCGATCCCGACTACCGCGGCCTTCACTTCGAGTATGTCCTGCGACGTTTCAACGAGCAGGACGTCAACACCGCCCTCGATGAGCGCCTTGGCCTGCGCGCAGTAGTTGGCGGAGAGCTCCTCGAACGTGACGTTGGACAGGACCGGATCGGTGCTGGACGGCAGCATTCCCGTGGGCCCCATGGAGCCGGCGACGAACCGGGGCCGTTCGGGTGTCGCGAACTTGTCGCAGGCCGCGCGCGCAATCTGGGCGGCCTTGAAGTTCAGCTCGTGCGCCTGACCGAGCAGCCCCCACTCAGCAAGCCTGCGCGGCGTCGATTGGAACGTGCACGTCTCCACCACATCACAGCCCACTGCCAGAAACGACTCGTGAATCTCCTGGATGACATCTGGCCTCGTGAGGACCAGGTTGTCGTTGCAGCCTTCCAGCGCCTTCCCACCGAAGTCATCGGGCGTGAGGTGATACAGCTGGATGTTGGTACCCATTGCGCCGTCGTAGACGAGGACACGATCGGCAAGTGCCGCCAGGTAAGGGGATCGAGCAGAACTGTCTGAAGTTGTCATACGAGTCTGGATGCAAAAAGGCCCGGCAGGAAGCGCCGGGCCCAGGTGGGCGCTTTAGCGAATGTTTTACGTGGCCGCAATTTGCCTGAAATCGCCACGGCTTCCGGTTATGCCGAACAATAGCTCCCAAGGGGGGAGTCAACAAGGGGCCATCCATCCGGCAAGCCGGATAGACGGATGTAGATCACATTCCAACCATCCTCAGAAAAGCCCATTCCAGGATCCCGAGGAGGAAGTAGGCGACGATCGGAGTGATGTCGAACATTCCCAGTCGTGGGACGATCTCACGTAGGGGCCGGAGAATTGGCTCTGTGATTGCGAAGGCCCAGCGGACCCAGTGCGAGAACGGCGAGATTGGCAGCCACGATACCAGAACAACGATGATGATCGCAAAGCGCAGAATGTCGAAGGTCAGCCGCACGAGCACGACGAACAATCCCATCGGCCCCGATGAGATCGCAAAGATCATCTCGAGCAGCCCCTGCAGCACAAAATCCAGACCGCTGATGATGACGATACCGATGAACACGGCACCGACCAGAGCCCAGATTGGGGCGGACGTCTGAGTACCGCCCGCGCGAAGGATGCGCCGCTCGATTGGTGAAACGAGAGGATCCATCGACCGGCGAATTGCCCTGGCTATGGGGTGGAACGGATTGATCCTTCGTGTGCGCACGAGCCAGTCGAGCACGAGCCCGACGGCAAGTACGATGACGACCGCGATAACGATGTAGCGGACCGCGACTGCGACGAGCGCGAGTATGGGTACAAGGGCAGTCATTTAATAGGCTATGGACCGACTGAATTTGGTTGGTAAGGCTGGCTGGTTGCGCGTGTCACATCGTAAGTGAACGACTGCAGCGTACCGTTGGTCAGCTTGATAGTGTAGAATAGTTGCGCATCCTCAGCGACGGAGTTCATCGCCACAATTCTTGCGCCGCTCGGAATGGGTAGATCAGCACGCTGCTCGAGGCGAATTGCCGGCCCGCTTCCCATCAGCTCGCGAGGACTCATTCTACGGTCGGAGCGACGATCCGGGTCATCCGTGCCCCTCGCCTTTTTTAGAGAATCCATCCGGGTGCGCATCTCGTTGCGCAGGATCGAAGGATCCTCCGGCCCGTAAAGGCGCGCCACGCTGGCGCCCGATGCGGAGCGATACACCGCGACCAGATACTGATCTCCGGCCGTGCGCGCGTACAACAACGTGTCGCCAGTTTCCGGAATGATTGACGGCCACCGGCTCTCGCGGACCACATCGGTATTGGCGAGCACAATGCGCCCGAGCGGCGCATCACGATCAGTCTGCAGGAAAAAGTAGCTGCCGGCGTTGTCGACGAACTCATATCTTGCATCGAACCTCTGCGCCAACTTGACGACCGGTGCGCCGAAATTCGGCCTTGCTGGACTGGCAAGATCGATGAAGTAAATGCGCGTGTGCGCATCTGCCGGATATGAAATCGTGAACACCGCGTAGTGGCCGTCATCGCTGATCCGCGCGGCGTAGCGCCACTCCGGATGGTCGAACTGAGTGAATATCAGCGCGTCCGCCGCTTCGGCTCGTCCTATACCGTGGAAGTAAATCCGCTGCCTGCCATCGACGGAATCCTCTCTCACGTAGAGAAAGCCCTTTTCATCGCGTGACCACGGCGCGGGAGATATGCGCGCATGGTGCAGCACGTCAGAAAGGTCCTGGCCGGTCTGGACATCGCGCACATGAATCTCGCCGGCTGCAGAGGCGCTCCCGCCGGTCGCATAGGCGAGGTACTTCCCGTTGGGCGAAGGCGCGACGATCGTGAAGCTCCCGGCGGTCAGAATGGTGCGTGGGACACCCTTGTCACCGTCGCGCACCTGCAGCGCACCTGAGGCATCCGCATTGAAATAACGCGTGCCAGCCTTGAACGGCGCCAGCGTACTTGGCGAGGTCAGATAAATCGACTGCGCCGCGGGACGGGAAGTGGCGCCAGGAGCATGCTCCTGCGCATCGGCCGCCCCCGTCGCGATTGCGCCCATCAGCGCGAATGATACGAACCAGCGAGAGTTCAAATGCATTGAAGTGATGAGTTGTGTCTGAATCTACGGCGCGCGAGGGTGCGGCACGACCACCACAGCGCCGGTGGGAGCTTGCTAATACCCCATGCGGCGCCAATCAGCGCGGCACGACGGCATAGATTTCTACGTCCGGCACCCCTCGCGGCCACGCACCCTAGACGAATCGCCCGCCAAGACACCAATGCCTCACCTCCAACCACGCCGATACTGGCTCCTCAAGAGCGAGCCGGACTGCTTCTCCTTCGATGATCTGCTCGCCGCACCTGGGCGTACCACCCACTGGAGCGGCGTCCGCAACTATCAGGCGCGCAACTTCATGCGCGACGAGATGCAGAAGGGCGACGGAGTGCTCTTTTACCACTCGAGCGCCGAGCCGGCAGGAATCGTCGGGACGGCGGAGATCGTGCGTCGCGGTTACGCTGACTTCACAGCCTGGGACCCCGACGATGAGCACTACGATCCCAAGAGCAGCGACACCAACCCCATCTGGTACATGGTGGATGTTCGTGCGGGAGCACGGTTCGAAAATTTCCTCGACCTCCCCGGCCTGCGACACGTTAGAGAGCTCGAAAAGATGCAGCTCCTTCGTAAGGGGAGCCGTCTGTCTGTCCAGCCAGTTCGGCCCGAGGAATGGGCTACGATCATTCGCATTGGCGCTCCGGGCGGTACGTCAGAACCGAACGGCCGTTCTGGGCGGGCGGCGCAGGCCCCCTCCACGTCGGCTCGTTGACGCGCGCATCATAAGTGCGTATATTACTGACCGGTCAGTAATATACTTCAGACGTTTATGTCATCCGAGATCGCGGAGCCGCGCTGGCGGCGGCTACCTGAGGAACGCCCACAACAGATCCTCCACGCCGCACTCGATGTATTCGGCGAGCACGGACTCGCCGGCGCACGCCTCGAAGACATCGCAAAACGCGCCGGGGTCTCGAAAGGAACGATCTACCTCTACTTCCCGAACAAGGAAGCGCTGTTCCGCGAGATGGTCCGGTCCACGATCGTCGAAGCAATCGTCACCGGTGAAAGCATTCCAAACACTGGCTCGGCCCGAGAGCAGCTGCTTGCGTTCATGGAGCACTACTGGGAATTCGTTCGCACGCCGGCATTCTCAGTGATCTATCGCGTCGTTGTGAGCGAGCTGCATCACTTTCCCGACCTCGTCGAATTCTATAGTGCGGAGGTAATCGCACGCGGCCAGAAACTGCTATCGGGGATTATTGCTCGCGGCGTGGCCACGGGCGAGTTTCGTGCTGTCGACCCAACTGTAACCGGCCGGATGCTGATATCGCTGTTCAGCACCAGCGCAATGTGGTGCTGCAAGAGAAAGTTCTTTCCCCACCTTCGCGACCGTACCGACGAGCAGATATACAACGAACTCGTCGACTTCTACCTCTCCGCGCTACGCGCGTGACCCTGACAATGAAAGGCAAACTTCCAACGCACATCTGCCTGCTTTTCAGCGCGCTCACCGCGACGGTGCTCGCGTCACCATCCGTCGCGCCGCTCGCGGCACAGGATACGGTGGCGATGGTGGCGATACCCTCGAGGCTGTCGATCGGCGACGCCGCTCGCATAGCTGCTCACAACAGCGCGCCTGCGCAGAGTGCGCGCATTCGGATCGCCGAAGCGCAGGCTCGCGTCGTAGAAAGCCGCGCGGACCTGCTCCCTTCGCTGAGTACATCAGCATCGCAGTTCACTCGAACGTTGAACACTGCGTCGTTCGGCTTTTCGCTTCCCGGGCTCAATCCCAACGGTCAGATACTCGGGCCCTTTCACGCGCTTGACGCTCGCGGTAGCGCAACGGTACCGATCTTCAACTTTGGTGCGCTCGCCCGTTACCGCGCGGCAGACGCCGTGGTAAAAGAGACGAGTGCCGCTGCCACGGTTGCATCGGAACAGGCTGGCTCGCGGGCC
Source organism: Gemmatimonadaceae bacterium (assembly GCA_039936295.1). Classification (GTDB taxonomy): domain Bacteria; phylum Gemmatimonadota; class Gemmatimonadetes; order Gemmatimonadales; family Gemmatimonadaceae; genus Fen-1247. The sequence goes on along the minus strand of JBDTIP010000246.1, from coordinate 13,141 downwards.
GCGCTTGCTTACGTTCAGTCGCTGCGGGCCGAAGACGACTATCGAGCCCGCTCCGAAGACAGCGTCCTCGCCGCCGATCTTGTCAACGTTGCGCAGGCTCAGCTTGATGCCGGAACGGGGATTGCCCTGGACGTGACGCGCGCACAGGCGCAGCTGGCGTCCACGCGTGCAAGTCTCATCAACTCCCGAGCAAACCGCGACAGGACGCGCATCGCGCTGGCACGCGCACTCAACATCCCGGTACACACATCGCTAGTGCTGTCCGATTCACTCGGCAAAATGGACACTACCGCCATCACCACCGATGAAGCCGCGGCGACCCAGCGCGCGCTCCGGAACAGGCCTGACCTTCGTGCAGCCCAGCTCAGAATATCTGCCGCCCAGCAAGCTGTGAGTGCGATTCGCGCCGAGCGGCTTCCAACCGTGTCCCTCGTCGGTGATGATGGGTACAACGGGCTTTCCGTCCACCATCTGCTTAACACCTACGAATACGGGGTGCAGCTGTCGGTGCCGATCCTTGACGGCTTCCGGCGCACGGGGCGCGTGGAGGAACAGCAGGGCGTGGTTCGTGAAGCGCAGGTGCAACAGCGCGACATCGAGCAGCAGGCTGCCGCCGACGTCAGCACGGCAATACTGGACCTTCGGGCAGCAGAGCAACAGGTGGCGGCCACACGCGAGCAGCTCAGGCTCGCGGAGCAGGAAGTCTCGCAGGCGCGTGAACGGTTCAGCGCCGGCGTGGCTGGAAACGCCGACGTAATTGCAGCGCTGCTCCAGCTCACGTCCGTGCGCACCGCAGTAATAGATGCACAAACGAGTTTCCAGACGGCCCGCGTCGCGCTCGCGCGCGCAGAGGGTCTCGTCACAACACTTCCCTGAGTATCCACTTCTCGTAAAATGGCAAGCGAATCCAACGGCAAGCGCAAGTTCATCATCCCGATCGTCGTGATTCTCGCAATCATTGCGGCGGTCTGGGGGTTCAAGACATGGCGCTATTCACAGAGTCACGAGAGCACTGACGACGCTCAGGTCGACGGGCACATCATCCCAGTCATCGCCAAGGTCGGCGGCTACGTGACGAGCGTCTCCACTGACGAGAATCAGCATGTGAACGAAGGCCAAGTCCTCGTTACGCTGGACGACGCAGAGTATCGCGTAAAGGTTGAATCGGCGCAGGCTGACCTGTCGGCTGCGCAGGGCGTCGCCGGCACCAAGACCGTGGAAGGCCAGGCGCAGGGCCAGGTGGCCACCGCATCTGGTGAGCGGTCACAGCTCGATGCGCAGGTGATCGCCGCTCAGGCTGCGAGTACCAATGCGCAGGCAAATTTGGCACGCATGCAGACTCTGGCGGGCAAGCAAATCGTGTCCAAGCAGCAGCTTGATGCGGCGCAGGCCGCGGCCACCGCGGCACAGGCGCAATTACTTGCAGCACAGCGTCAGGTGGCAACGGCCGGCTCCCAGATCTCGACAGCGCAGGCCGGCGTCAGGGTCGCCGAGGCTCGCACGGGCGCTGCTCAGGCGGCACTGGATAACGCCAAGCTTCAGCTTAGCTACACGCGGATCACTGCGCCGGCGAGCGGACTCGTTGCGCGCAAACAGGTCGAAGTCGGCCAGTTGGTATCGGCTGGACAGCCAGTGATGAATATCGTTGCCGACACTGGCGTCTGGGTCACGGCGAACTTCAAGGAGACTCAGCTCAACGACATCAGGGTTGGGCAACCGGTGGAGTTTGACGTGGATGCCTATGGCAAGTGCACTGCGGAGGGCAGGGTGGAGAGCCTGAGCGGCGCGACGGGCGCCAAGTTCGCGCTGCTTCCTCCGGACAACGCAACCGGGAATTTCACCAAGGTCGTGCAGCGGGTTCCGATCCGGATCGCTGTGACCAAGGGTTGTCCGAACCATCCGCTTCGTCCCGGCCTGTCGGTCGATGTGCACGTCGCTACGCAGTAGAGCTTGACGAAGTTTGCGTCCGGCGACCGCCAACTGGTGCTGGACGTCGTCGCACCGGGCGCCCGGATAGATCGTTGGCGCATCGGGGCTCCGTACGTCCGTCGCGGCTGATTGGCCCGGCGGAAGGCAGCTCCGGGGCGGCCAACGGAAGGCCGGAGTTTAGATTTCCCGTCGGTGCCCCGATCCTCCTCACCATCCCCTCAACGCGTGGCCGATCAGTCGCGTAATTCTCCTGATGAGCGGGTTCTGACGGCCGCCGCCCAGCGGGGCGATCAGGCGGCATTCGGAACGCTCGTCCAGTTGCATTCGAAACGTGCGTACGCGGTAGCGCGAGCGATTGTGACCGTGCATGAGGATGCCGAGGACGCAGTCCAAGAAGCCTTCGTGCGGGCGTACCAGGCAATGGATCGGTTCAACCTCGAGCAATCGTTTGGACCGTGGCTTAACAGGATCGTCGCGAATGCGGCACTGGATCTTGCGAGGCGGCGTAAGGTACGTACCACAGATGAACTGAACGAGTCCCTGGCGGGAAGCTTTCGCGATCCAGGCGAAGCGGACGAACTAAGACGCCGTCTGGGTGAAGCGCTGGGGCAGTTGCCTGAACGAATGAGATCGGTGCTGGTCTTGCACGATATAGAAGGGTTCGCACACGCCGAGATTGGAAAGATACTGGGGATACCCGAAGGAACTGCGCGATCGGACCTGCACCATGCGCGGCAGAGGCTGCGGGGCATGTTGCGCGACTTGAGGAACGACTGATGGATGACAACCACATAAAGCTCGACGAGCCGTTGCCAGAGAAGGTGACTGTCGCGATAGGCGATATGTACGCGCCACCGGGTGGCGACGCGTACTGGAATGCGCTCCAGTCACGCATCATGGCCGGCATCGCCGACTCGGCGGCTGGACGCTGGTGGATGGTGGTTGGCGGCTGGGCACGCAGCGGCCTCGTTGCGGCGGCAGCTATTATCGTCGCGACGGTAGTCAGCGCGCTTCTCATGCACGCACGCGATCAGGAGATGCGCACGGCTTATGAGTCCGCGTCCCAGCCAAGCATTACGCAGACGCTCACGATCCCAACGGGAGCTTTGAGCGAACGCGACGGTCCGGACAGCCGCGGTGCGACTTTCCGCGACGTCATCTCACACTAGCTACGGCATGCAACAATCGAAGTTCGTCGCGGCACTCGTGATCATTGGTGCATTTGTCGCTGGCGGCGCCATTGGTGTCGCCGGCGATCGCGCACTGAGGCCCGGCTCCGTCGGCGGTGGTGCGAACGACTCCCAGGCGTTCTGGGATCGAACAGCGACAGAATGGGGGCTTACTTCCCAACAGCGCGCTGTCGTCGATTCGCTGATGGATGTGCAACGAAAGAAGATCTGGGCACTTTACAAGCCGATGCGCCCAGCGCTCGACTCCGTCGATGCCGTCGCGCGCAGCATAAGCGACAGCACTCAGGACCGGCTTCGCCTTGTTCTGACTCCCGATCAACAAAAGAAACTCGACGCTCTACGCGCCGAAATGCGCAAGCGTGACGCCGAACGGCGTGCCAGGCGCATGAAGATCTCCAGCTAAGATCTAGCGTAGATCGCGCCTGGGACAGAGGTTTGGGACTCATGCGCGCCCCTGCCTGCTGGCCCACGATCCATATCCTCACCGCAGCGCTACTGGCCACAGCCGCGCCTGCCGGTGCGCAGCAACCCGCGGGACAGGCCACTCTGCCGCATTGCGACACAGTCATTTCGCGCACGAGTGCTGCGGCCCTCTCGGGAATGTTCGTGCGATCGGTCACGGCCATCACGTCACCGCCATCCATCATTCCGGGTGTGGCAGGACGGATGGCCGCACGACTCCACAGCACGACGCGCCCATCCACGGTTCTTCGCGACCTGCCGGTCGTGCCAGGCGACACCGTCGACACCGTCATCGTGGGCGAGGCGATGCGCCGGCTGCGCCAACGTGGCTATCTGGCGAATGTCGAGCTCCGGGGCGTGACCTGCGCAGAGAGGAGTGGAGTAGACCTCACTCTCGTCTCCCTAGACCGGTGGAGTCTCAACCCGAACTTCTCGGCGCAGGGCGGGTCGTCCTATGGAGGGATCGAGGAACGCAATCTCTTTGGGACGGGACGCGTCGGAAGTCTGTCGGTCGCAACACGCGAGGGGCGGCTGGGCGGATCGCTGGGTTACACCGACGACTACCTGCTCGGTCTTCCCGTGTATCTGCGCACGCGGATCGCCAAATACGGTGACGGCGATGAGGTTCGCACGCGGCTGCGCAACACCACGCAGAGCATCCAGGATAGATGGAGCTACCAGCTGGTGCTCTCCCGGTACCGACGCGATACCGACACCAAACAGTCCTTTGCAGGTGATGAGGTGCTTATCGCGCAGGCATTTCGGCGCGAGGGCGCGTTCCTGCTGGTTGGGCGCCGAATTGGAGATGTCGGGGCCAGCGTGAATTCGCTTTTGATCGGACTCGATTTTGAGCGCGCTTCGCTCAACGCCCCCGACAATGCGCTGACGGTCGGCCCAAAGCTTGTGGAGCGCCGGTATCATGGCCCCACGATCGGCTTCGCACGCCGGTCGGCCGTGTTCGACACCGTCAGTTGGATAGGCGAGCACCAGGTCCTCGTAGACGTTCCGCTCGGCTTCGAGATGGAAGGACTCGTGAGTGCCGGTCGCGAGGATGTGAGCAGGGAGCCGGCAGCGTACGGAAGCGTGTGGATCGGCAGGATGTGGATACCGGCCGCGCGGCGTCTTGCGTCGGTCGATTTCTGGTCGTCCGGCTATCACATCCAGAACCAGCTCAATTTCGCTGCAGCGAGCACCCGAGCACTTGTGTCGTACTACGCGCGCAACGGCGCAACGCTTTACAGCGCTCATTTGGGAGCCGAAAAACTCGTAAATCCAGATCCGGACGTTCGTGCGTTACAGACGTACGATCCGACACTCCCGGTAATTCCCGACGTTTACAGATTGAGCGAGAACGCGATAGAGGCGGAGTTCGAGCGCTCGGATCATGTGCGGTCGCCGATTAGCGCGTTCAACGTTGACGCCGCTGTTTTCACTGCTGGCTCTTACAGGACTGCGTCCGCACTGTCGCAGCATGACCACTTTGGCGTGGCAGTCGTTGGAGCCGGGTTGCGACTCCTTCCCGCATCACAAGGCTCGGGCGCGCTACGAATCGATCTGATGTACCCTGCTTTCAAGAGTCCGGGTACCCGGAGCGGCGTTACGTTGGCGGTGTCAGTCGCTCCATGGCTGCAGGCGAACCGGCAACGCGAGGATCCGCGGCTCCGCTAAACCGGATATGGAGCGTCCTTGACGATCCATTGGACCACATGTAAATACGTGTACTAGCTGAATTGGCCGCGCGGCTGCATATTCTGCCTCTTCGCCGGTGCGGCACTGCTGCGGCACTGCGCCCCACCGCGAATTCCAGGCAAGACCTTTCGGTGCTCGTAGCGATGCGGATACGGTCAATATTTGCATGCAGCCTTGGAATCGCGATCTTCGCGTGCAGTAGCGATCGCTCGTACTCGCCGCCCGGAACGGTTCTCACCGATACGAGAGTGAGCGAGGATCTAGCCATCACAGCGGGGATGGCCGCGACAACTTCGATCGACGATCAGGGCGAGTATCTCACCAACACCGGAATTGCGCCAAACGGTGCCGTTCTCGTGCCGACGGCGTCGACACCAAGCGCAGGCGCAGGGGTCGCGCTGACGAAGCCGGTGTGTACCTACGGCGCAACTGCGGGTCTGTGGTTCTGCGCGCCCTTCGTGAACCGGCGCGGTTTGACTGTCGTTTGGAACATCGGCTACGCGGACCAGAGCGGCCGGCCAATGCAACATTACGACTCGCTAGCGACAGCATCTATCGAGTACAAGTTCAGTTCAGAGGGACCCGTAGGGAACGGGACGTCAATATCCGGAATCGCCCATAAATCGGGCGAGCAGACCCTGAGCGGGCTTCTCGGCCATGAAGCGACCCGGGCGTGGAACGGTGTTGCGGTGAGTGCGGACACGACCATCTACAACGATGTGTCCGGCATGCGGCGGTACGCCGGCGTGCAGGTGGATTCTGTGAAGGGCGTTGTTTATGTCCAGCCGCGCGCGCCGGGGAACTATCCCCTCTCGGGTGAGATCGTCCGCGTCGCAAATTTTCTCGTCACCACCTCCGGAAACGGAAGCGAAACGCGCTCTATATCGCGGATTATCACTACGACCTTCAACGGCACTGCTGCTGTAGCGATCCGAATCGGTGCGATTTCGTGCACTCTGCACCTTGATAAGCGCACCGTGGACGGTTGCTCCGGCAGATGACATTCCGGCTGTGACCGTATTTGAGGCAAGCAGTTCGTGCCTTATGACACAAGCCTTGGCCTCCGGGCGATATTAAGCGATGACATCGAGTTTGCAACCGCCGACGTCGGTACCAAACGGAGTCGAGCCGGGAGCGCCGCACGCAGCGCCGGACATCCACACGTTCGAGCACCACTGGCAAGACGAAGCCGACGCGGCGTATCTGTACGATATTCTCGCGCAGCTGGAGAAGGATCCGGACAAAAGCGACGTTTACCGTCGGCTTTCCGGAGTGGAAACTCGCCACCTCGAGATCTGGGCGAAACTCATCAGGGAGAACGGCGGAAGCACCAAGGAATTCCGGCCGACCGCCCGCACGCGGTTGCTCGCAACGCTGGGCAAGCTGCTGGGTCCCGGGTTCTTGCTGCCCATGCTTCTGGCGGAGGAAGGTCGCGAAGTAAAGGGCTACATGGACATGCACCGCGCCATCCCGCAAGGCGCGCCGGGCAATCCGGAAGCTCTGTTGCTTGCGAAGGAATCGGCGGAACACGCGAGCGAGTTGTCTGCTATCACCGGCCGCAGCGAAGAGCCGTGGCATCGCAAGGAGTCCGGCGGATTCCTGCGCAACACTGTGTATGGCTTCAACGACGGCCTCACGGCGAACTTCGGCCTCGTTGCCGGAGTGCTCGGCGCAGCGGCCGCCAGCCCGCAACACATGGTCATCGTCGCCGGCGTTGCGGGGTTGATCGCTGACGCCCTGTCCATGGGTTCAAGCGGTTATCTGGCATCCAAGAGCGAGCAGGAAGTCTACCAGCACGAGATCGAGATGGAGCGCGACGAGATCGCGCTCATGCCGGAGGTTGAGCGCGACGAGCTGGCATTGATGTACGAAGCCAAGGGCATGCGTCGCGACGTCGCCGAGGAGTTAGCGCAGGAAATAATGCACGACCCTGCGCGCATGTTACGCGAACAGGTTCAGGAAGAGCTGGAGATCGGTGAGCCGAACATGTCGCCGATGCGCGAGGCGTGGCTGACCGGGGGTGCAACTGCGATCGGCGCGCTGATTCCAGTACTTCCTTTTTTCTTTCTCAAGGGAACGTCCGCGGTGATCACGTCGTTCGTGATCGCAATGGCAAGTCACTTCTTTGTTGGCGGATTGCGATCGATTTTCACTGGCCGCGGGCTGTTTCGCTCCGGGTTTGACATGTTCGTCGTCGGGCTTGGCGTCGCGGCCGTCGGCTACTACGCGGGAGAATGGGTGGCGCATCTACTATGAGAATGAGATCCCGCGGCGCGACCGCGCTACTTCTCGTGTGCATTACAGGTTGTGTCTTCGTCGCTGGGAACAGCGGAAGTTGGTCTGGAACGCCGAGCAATGCAGAGACAAGCCACGCGCACTCCGAAATTGCGGCGATGATGAACAAGTCGGCGCGCGACTGGACGCACGGCGATCTGGACGGCTTCATGGATTCGTACGAACCGGGTCTCGGAACGACGTTCGTGACGCCCGCCGGCGTCGTGAACGGACGGGATGCGATTCGTGCGCGGTATGCACCGCGCTTCACGTCCGGCGCGCGGCAGGACTCGCTGTCGTTCGAAGACCTGGAGATCGACCTGCTCGCTCCGAACCTCGCGAATGTGATCGCCTACTACAGGTTGAGTCGCGGCGACTCGACGGTCGCGCGCGGACCGACGAGCCTGGTGATGCGTCGGCGCGATGGCCAATGGCGAATCATACACGATCATTCGTCCTGAAACTCGGCGGCCCGGTTAACAAGTGCCGCCGAGTACACGTCGAATTAGCGTTGATGCGACAAACAGGAATCTCCGGGTGACATTGATGCAGTCGAGATCATACGACTCTCTTGGGCGCAACGCGACACTTGCGTTGCTGTGCGCAGTCTACGCGTGTGCCAGCGGCACCGGCAGCGCGGGCGGCACGCGCGAAGACGTTCGCCCCCTGGCCGATACACCGCGGGAAATGACAAGCGAACAGCAGGTTCGGCAGGTGGTGAACCGGCTCACTTTCGGCCCGCGTCCCGGCGACTACCAACGCATGCGAGCGATCGGCGTCGATCGATGGATTGGCGAGCAACTCGCGCCCGACGCGATTCGGGACGAGCAAGCGGAGCAGTTTCTGTCGCGCTATCCGTCGATCTTCGAAGATGAGACGACGCTCGCCCGCAGTTACGGTGCCCCGGGAGATGTCCGAAAAGCGGGCGGTACCATGCCGGATACCGCCGCGATCCGCGCTGCCGACAAGGCATCCAATCAGGTCATCGCGGACCTGCGCGAAGCAAGAGTCGCACGGGCGGTGTTGACCGAACGTCAGCTTCGCGAGGTTATGACTGACTTCTGGGAAAACCACTTCTCCATCTTCGCGGGAAAGGGCGCCGACAAGTACATGCTTGTACAGTACGACGATTCCGTCCGCGCGCACTCGCTGGACAAGTTCCGCACGCTGCTCGGAGTCGTGGCACACTCACCCGCGATGCTGTACTACCTGGACAACTGGACGAGCCGCGCGGACAGCGACCGTGTTACGCTCGCTGAGGTGAACGCCTTTCGAAAGCGGGCGGCGTCCGAAGCGAGCTATGAAAAGTCGCGCGGCGAGGTCTTCGTCGATCGCGCGGGCCACATGATGATCGGCAATCCGAACGTAAAGGCGCCAGCGCCGTACCATCCGACTGTGCGCCACGGCAAGGGACTGAACGAAAACTACGGTCGCGAGCTGCTCGAGCTTCACACTCTTGGCGTCGACGGCGGCTACAGCCAGGAAGACGTGATCGAAGCCGCGCGCATTCTCACCGGATGGACCATCCGTGATCCAAACCACATCGGTACGTCCTATTTCAATCCGGGAATGCACGACGCCGGCGAGAAGCAATTTCTCGGTTACGAATTCCCGGCCGGACACGGCGAAGACGAAGGTGAGCGCCTGCTCGACATCATCTCCCGTCAGCCAGCGACGGCGCACTTCATCGCGTTCGAGCTGTGCCGAAGGTTCGTGAGCGATTCTCCTTCGACCGACCTGGTCCAGCGCGCAGCGGCAACGTTCACGCGTACCGACGGTAACATCGCCGAAGTCATGCGTACCATCATCGGGTCGCCGGAGTTCTTTTCCCCCGCGGCGTTTCGAGCAAAGGTGAAATCACCGTTTGAAGTGGTCGTGAGCACGTTGCGCGCGCTCGACGCAACGCCTGACACACTGCAACGTGACGTCCAGGCCGTCGCACGACTGGGCGAGCCGCTGTGGGGTCATCTCGCACCGGATGGCTACCCAGAGACTGGAGACGCGTGGCTCAATACTGGGTCCATTCTAAATCGGATCAATTTTGGAATCGACGCCGCGTCCGGACGGCTTCCGGGCGCATCCATAAAGACGTGGCCCGAGGCGGTGTCGCTCGCGACTGCGCCTCGCGAGACGCAGGTCGACAGTGTCGTCTCGCTATTGTTCGGCGGATACGTTTCGCCTCAAACGCGGCAGGTGCTCGATGAAGGAGCCAACCCGCTGGCCGGCGCGCCCATCCTTAATTCGAAAGCGCCCCAGCTCGCGAATCAACTCGCGCAGATACTCGGTCTTGCACTTGGGGCGCCGGAGTTTCAGCGAAGGTAGCACTTGGGTAGCTCACTGAAGCTCACTGAAGCTCACTGAAGCTCACTGAATCAAACGACAATATTCAGCAAACGACCGGGGACCAGGACTATTTTTTTCGGCTCCGACGTGATGAATCTGCTAATTGCTGCGTCACCGGTTGCGCGCGCAACAGCATCAGCTTCGGAGATGCCGCGAGGCACTCGAACCTTGCCGCGAACCTTCCCGTTCACCTGCACCACGAGATCGATCTCGTCCTCGGCCAACAGCGCAGGATCGAACGACGGCCATCCGGAGTCAAACACGCCTTGTGCGTGACCAAGCTGCTGCCATAGCTCTTCCGCAAGATGCGGAGCGAATGGAGCGACGAGCTGAACGAGCGGCTCGACTTCCGAGCGACGCGGTGTGCGGTCACTTTTTCGCAGCACGTTCATGTATTCCATCATCGCGGCGATGGCGGTGTTGTAGCTCAGCCGCGGAACGTCCTCTCCCACCTTCCGAATCGTCGCGTGCAGCTTGCGCTCGACTTCCGCATGGGTGGCCGCATCGGTGGCCGCATCGGTGGCCGCATCGGTGGCCGCATCCGCCGCACAATCACGAACCGATGCCCAGAGACGATCGAGAAAACGGCGCACGCCGGAAATTCCCTTGTCGCGGAAGTCGCCGCCCTCTTCAAACGGCCCGAGGAACATGAGGTACGTGCGGAACGCATCGGCTCCCCACGTCTCGATGTATTCGTCCGGGTTGACAACGTTGCCCTTGCTCTTGGACATCTTGGCGCCTTCACGAATGATGAGACCGTGCGCGCGGAAGCGCGTGAACGGCTCCTCGAACTCGATCAGGCCGGCATCGTGCAGCACCATCGTAACGAAGCGCGAGTAGAGCAGGTGCAGCACCGCATGCTCGTTGCCGCCAATGTAGGAGTCCACTGGCAACCACTTGCGCGTGATGGACGCATCGAACGGCACGCTGTCGTCGCCCACGCTGGGATAGCGCAGAAAGTACCACGCGCTGTCCAGGAACGTGTCGGACACGTCCGTCTCGCGGCGCGCCATCGTACCACAGGTGGGGCACGGAACGCGATACCACTCGTCGTGCCGCGCGAGCGGCGATACGCCGGAGTCGTCGGGCTTGAAGTCGTCGATCATCGGCAACAGCACTGGCAGATCTTTTTCTGGAACTGGCACGACGCCGCAATCATCACAGTAGATGATCGGAATCGGCGGGCCCCAGTAGCGCTGGCGCGAGATGCACCAGTCGTGCAGCCGATAATTCGTCACCGGCGTCGCCTTCTGCATCGCGGCCAGCGACTTGACGATTGCGTGCTTGGCTTCGTGCACGGTCATACCGGTGAATTCGCCGGATTCAACCAGCGTTTCGTCTTCGCGGACGACCTGTTTGACCGGTAACGCGAAGCCGTGCGCGAACTCGAGATCGCGCTCGTCGTGAGCGGGGACGGCCATGATCGCGCCGGTACCGTACTCCATCAGCACATAATCCGACACCCACACCGGAATCTGCTCGCCAGTCGCGGGATTCGTGACTGTGGTACCGGTCGCAACGCCAGTCTTGTCCTTGGTCGTCTTGCGCGAGACGAGATCACGCCGCGATGCACGATCGCGATACCCTTCCACGGCCGCGCGCTGCGCGTCAGTCGTGTGCGCGTCCACCAGCGGATGCTCCGGTGCAAGCACGACGTAGGTCGCGCCGTAGATCGTGTCCGGCCGCGTGGTGAAGACCTTGATACCGTCGAACCAGATTTCAGCGCCTTCTGACTTGCCGATCCAGTTTCGCTGCGCCGTCTTGGTCGTATCCGACCAGTCGAGTGTGTCGAGGTTGTTGAGCAGCCGCTCTGCGTAATTGGAGATCGCGAAGAACCACTGCTCCAGAAAGCGCTGCTCCACCTTGCTGCCACAACGCTCACACTCACCCGCGATGACCTGTTCGTTTGCGAGTACGGTCTTGTCGGTCGGGCACCAATTGACCGCGGCAGCCTTCTTGTGAACGAGTCCCTGCTTGTACAACTGCAAAAACACCCACTGCGTCCAGCGATAGTACTCCGGGTCAGTAGTCGACAGCGAACGCGACCAATCCACCATCAACCCGCCGCGCTCGAGCTGACGGCGGAAGTTCGCAATGTTACGCGGAATCATTTCCGCCGGATGCACGCCGACCTTGAGCGCGTAGTTCTCGGAGTGAATGCCGAACGCATCGTAGCCCAGCGGCTCGAACACATCCAGGCCCTGCATTCGCTGAAAGCGCGCGAAGATGTCGTTGCCTGTGAACGCGAACATGTTGCCGACATGCAATCCTTCTGCCGACGGGTATGGAAACATCATCAGGGCGTAGTACGGCCGCGCCGCGTTCTTGATGTCAGCGACGTTGCTTCCCCGCTCCGCCCAATGCGCGCGCCACTTGGCCTCTATCGCGCCAGGGTCATATGGCACCGCTATTCCTGGTTGACGATCAACTGGTTCCATCCCTGCAAATTAAGGACGTCGTCCAGTCCGGGGTGCCACGCGACGATGCAGGGCCCACGAGGCGGCGAATGTGCGTAGCTTTTCTGTGATGCAACCACCTTTTCTGCAAGCTGCGACCACCGACGATGGGGTCCGGACCGAACATGACCTGCTCGGCGAACGAACCGTTCCGCTCAGCGCGCTTTACGGCATCCAGACGCTCCGAGCGCTCGAAAATTTCCCCATATCGGGAACGACCGTAGGCCAGTTTCCGACTCTCGTTTCGGCGCTCGCCTCCGTGAAGGAAGCCGCGGCCCTCGCCAATGAGGAGCTGGGACTGATGGACCGCAAGATCGCCGCAGCAATTGTGGGGGCGGCAGACTCGCTGCGCACTGGCGACTTCTCGAGCCAGTTCCCCGTGGACGTGATCCAGGGCGGGGCCGGTACGTCGACCAACATGAACGCCAATGAGGTGATCGCGAACCTGGCGCTCGAGTCGCTAGGCCTGGCACGTGGTACTTACGAAGTCGTCCATCCGAACAACCACGTAAACCTGAGCCAGTCTACCAACGACGTCTATCCGACTGCCGTGAAGCTCGCTCTCCACGCCAGCATAAGTGAGCTCCAATCAGCGATGGGCGCCGTTGCAGGCGCCTTCCTTGTGAAGGGCGAGGAGTTCAGCGCCTTCATAAAGATGGGACGCACCCAGCTGCAGGACGCCGTCCCAATGACGCTGGGCCAGGAATTCACCGCTTTCGCTCACACGATACTTGAGGATGTGGACAGGCTGGGGGAGGCCCAGAAGCTGATCCTGGAGATCAACATGGGCGCGACGGC